>NZ_JBAKGU010000006.1:0-244614 GCF_049065455.1 Microbacterium sp. SA156 | reverse complement strand
CGCGCGTTGAGCAGCTCGCGGAACGCGAACAGCACGGTCTGCCGCTTCGCGACCGAGAACCGGCTCCACGTCTCGAAGCCGCGCTGCGCCGACGCGATCGCGGCGTCGATCTCGCTCTCGTCGGCGAGCGCCACCTCGGCGCTCACGGCGCCCGTGGCGGGATTGTGGACGGGGGCGGTCCGGCCGCTCTGCGAGGCGCGCACGGCGCCGTCAATCCAATGCCCGATGACAGTTGTCTTCGTGACGGGGCGGTCGATGATGTCGGTCATCCGAATTTCCCTTTCCATTCGCTCGGCGAGTGACGCGCGGGGCCCGCGCGCAATGCTTCTAGTCATGCGGCACGCTGGGTGCGCACGGTGGGGTTGGCGGCTTCCTGCGTCTGCTGTTGGTTCTCAGCGGCATCCCACGCTCGCCGCACCACGCCGCTGCCTACGCCTTTGCGGAGGAAGATGAACGCGACGACTGCGCTGATGGAGGTGACGACGATCGGGTAGATCAGTCCGTTCAAAGAGTCGTCCCCGCCGGTCGCCGCCAGGGCGATCAGCGGTGTAAACCCTCCGAAGACCCCCGTGCCGAGGTGGTAGACGACGGAGACGCCCGTGTAGCGGACGCGTGGCGGGAACAGGTCGACGAGATACGCGGCGGTGGGCCCGTAGATCATGGTCACGAAGAGAATCTGGATAAAGATCGCCGCCACGACCTCGATGTAACGGCCCTCCGGCGCGGCCTCCCGAATCCAGGTGAACAGCGGCAGGTACGACACCGCGGAGAGTACGAGCCCCGTGACGATGAAACGCAGCCGGCCGTACCGGTCCGACAGCGCCCCGAACAGCACGAAGAACGGGGTCCCCAACGCCAGGGCCACGCCGACGGTGATGTTCGCTGCGAGGAACTCCACACCGAGGTTCGTCTGCAGGAAGTACAGCGAATAGAACTGGGCCGCATACCAGGCGACACCGAGCCCGGCAGTGACGCCGAACAGGACCACGATGACGAGCGCGAGGATGTGGCGGTTGCCGAGGGAGTCCTTGATCGGCGACTTCGACAGGGTTCCGCTGCGTCGCATGCGTTCGAAGACCGGCGATTCGTGAATCTTCAATCTGACAGCGAGGGAGAAGATCACCAGCACCGCAGACAGCAGGAACGGGACCCGCCATCCCCAGGCGGCAAACGCTTCCTCACCGAGCGTCACCCGGCAGATGACGATAACCATGATGGAAGTGAGAAGGCCGAGAGTGGCGGTGGTCTGCAGGAAGCTGGTGAGGAATCCGCTGCGCCGGGGCGGCGCGTACTCGGCGATGTAGATCGCGGCGCCCCCGTACTCGCCCCCGATCGCCAGTCCCTGCAACAGCCGGAGAAGAACGAGCGCGAGCGGCGCGAACACCCCGATGGTGTCGTAGGTCGGGAGAAGTCCGGTGAGAGTGGTGGCGGCGCCCATCAGGATGAGGGTGGCCAGGAAGGTGCGCTTGCGGCCGAGCCTGTCGCCCATCCGTCCGAAGAAGAGTGCTCCGAGGGGGCGGACGACGAACCCGGTGCCGAAGGCGGCGACGGTGACCAGCAGCGCGACGAAGGGGTTGCCTTCGGGGAAGAAGTAGCCGGAGAAGACGACGGCGAGGCTGCCGTAGATGTAGAAGTCGTACCACTCCACGAGCGTGCCGACACTGGACGCAGTGACAACCTTCCGCAGGTCGGAGCGGCTGGGAGTGGGGACGTCGCCCTCCCCGGCGCCTGTCTCCTGGCTTGCGCCCTGGTCAGGCACAGCGGCGCTCATCGGGATGTCCCCGTGACGATCGTCGACGCCGTCTCGACCATCGAACGCACGATCCTCTCGGCATTGTCCACGGTGGAGATGAGGCCAACGGCTTCTCCAACGATGAGGTTGGCGACGTCAAAGTTCCGCTCCCCCACTGCTGCCGTGAACTGGTCACGGACCTCCACCAGCTGCTCACTGAGGACGGTTTCGCGGCCGTGCCATTGCGCGACGAAACCGTTGTTGAGGACTCGGCCGGAGTACGCTGCGGGCCAGTCTTTCCCTCGGACGATGTCGTACACAGATTGGCGCACGGTGTCGTCGCCGCTGAGGTCCACCGCTCGTGCCCGCGCCTCGGAGGAGATCGCTGCTTCCTCGCTCACCAGGAAGCGCGTGCCGACGACGGCGCCGTCCGCGCCGAGGGCGAGGACCGCGGCAAGCCCGCGCCCGTCGGCGATGCCGCCGGACGCTAGGAGGAGCGGTTCGGAACCAGACCGGGTGATGAGATCTGCGATTTCGGGAACCAGCGTCAGTGTGGACCGTGTCCCGACACCGTGGCCGCCGCCCTCCCCGCCCTGCGCGACGAGGACATCGGCCCCCACGTCCAACGCGTGCTGCGCGTGCTCGAGATTCCCGACCTGGCAGATGACGGGCACACCGGCAGCGCGGATGCGCGGCACGAAGGGCGCCGGGTCGCCGAACGACAGGAAGATCGCCTTCGGCCCGCGCTCGAGCACCAGATCGAGAAGATGCGGCTGGGCCGCCAGAGCCCAGGTGATGAACCCGCTCCCGACGCCCTCAGAGGCAAGGTCGACCTGGTCGAGCTGCTCGACGAGCCAGTCGCGGTCCCCGTATCCGCCTCCGATCAGTCCGAGACCCCCGGCACGGGACACCGTGGCGGCCAGTCGCGCATCGGCGACGTAGTCCATGGGGGCGAGCACGACCGGATTGTCGATGCCAAAGCGCTCCGTGAAACGGGTGGGCAGAGTCGCCATGAGAACCTCTCTTCGTTGATCGGTTTGAACGATGGAATTCACGCTATGCGCCCGAGGATGCCGGCCACCAACGACAGTTTCCGCAGGTAGCCATCTGCCAGACAGATACGTCCTCGCCTGGTGCCGTCATCCCGACGCGTGTCCTAGGCGACTGCCTTTCTCCCGAGGCTGGCGCGATAGTCCGCATGAGCGTCGGCCAGCGCACGATTCACCGTGTCCTGCCACGCGCCGGCCGCGGGAAGCAGAGCGGTCATGGAAGGCGACATGTGCACATGCCCGGCACCGAGGTAGACCTCCGTGGGAACTCCCGCTTCGCGCAGGCGCCGCGCGTACTCCTCCCCGTCGGGGCGCAGGACGTCGTACTCCGCGATGGCGATGAGAGCGGGTGGGAGCCCGGTCAGGTCTTCCGCGAGCAGCGGCGACGCGGTGGCAGTCCGAGGGTCGGCACCAGACAGATACAGACCGGAGAACAGTCGCGCATCGGCTGCCGAGAGCGGCCATTCCTCGCCATCAGGGCGGCTGATGCTGTGGCTGAGATCGAGAGCGGGCACCTCGAGGAGCTGGAAGCGCACATCGTCGCGCCCGGCCTCCCGCAAGGCGATGGCGGTGCCTGCGGCGATGTTCGCCCCGGAGGATTGTCCGCCGATCGTCAACCCTCCGCGCAGCACTCCCAGCTCATCGGCATGCTCCCGCACCCAGTCCACGACGGCGATGCTGTCGTGGATGGCTGCCGGGAACGGGTGCTCGGGGGCCTTCCGGTAATCGACGGAGAGGACGATGCAATCCGCTGCGATGCTGCGGCGGCGTGCCAGTGCGTCCGCGTCCCGGGAGTATCCGGTGTTCATCACCCACCCGCCGCCGTGGAGGAAGAGGTGCACCGGGTGGGGCCCCGAGGTGTGAGGTCGGTAGAGGTCCATACGGACGGTCTCGCCCCCGACAGGAACGTGCACGGTGCGGTGTTCGGCGACGTCGGGGCCCGGGAGCGCGAACTCGGCGGCCGCATGATCGTTGGCTGCGTTCATGCTTGCGCGGAAGGCGACGAAGTCGTCGATCTGAGCGGGGGCATGCTCGAAACCGGCGAGCACGGGCAGGAGGAGCGGGTCGATGGGCATGCGGATGCTCTCTGTGGAAAGTCAGCGGACGCGGCGGACGGGCAGGATGGCGAGCCCACCAAGGATGGCTACGCCGCCCGCCACCGCGAACAGCGTCGAGTAGGAGCCGCCGCCCAGCAGCAGCACGAACGGTGCGATGGCGGGGGCGAGGGCGTTCGCGAGGGTGCTGGACATGTTGAACACCGCCATGTCCTTCCCCGCGTTGTCCGGGTCGGGGAGGACATCGGCGACCAGCGCGAGGTCGACCGCGAGGAACGCCCCGTAACCGATGCCCGCGATGCCCATCGCGAGAAGGTACCCGTTGAAGCCGGTGACCACGGAGGCGATTATGAGCGCGATGCCGTACACCGCGGCGGACGTGAGAACGAAGACCTTCCGGCGGCGCAGGAAGTCGGAGAGGCGACCGCCGAGCATGCTGGTGATGATCGTGGTGATCGACAGCACGAGGCTTGCCAGAAAGATCTGCTGGGGTACCTGCCCGGCGTCGGAGCCGAGATGGTTGATGAGATAGAACGCCTGATAGGTGGTGAGGAAGCCGTACCCGGTGACGAACAGCAGCCGGCTGAACCATGCCCATCCGAAGTCGGGGTGCTTGACCGGGTTCACCCAGAATGTTCCCGCCAGCTCCGCCAGCGTTAGCCGTGGCTTGCGCTCGGTCGTGCTCAGTCGCCGGTCTTTCACCAGAGCGATGAACACGACCACGCTGACGGCGGCGATCAACGGCGGGATGAGGAACGTCAGGAACGGGATGGCGGCGACGGCCTGGATGATGAAGGTTCCCCCGATCATCGCCAACGGCAGGGTGAGCCCCACGAGGCCGGACACCAGGCCCCGCTGCTCGACGGGGACCCTGTCGGAGATCACGGCAAGAAGCGGCGTGCCGATGAGGTTGGCAGCAACGCTGTACAGCGCGTACGCGGCGAGAAGCACGGGCACGTTCGGGGCGAGCGCCATGGCGACTCCGAGCGCTACGACACCCACCGCACCGGCGATGAGGTAGGGGCGGCGCATCCCGATGCGGACGGTCGTGCGGTCGCTCATCCGTCCCACGATCGGCATCAGCACCAGAGGAAGCAGCACGCCCACTCCTGCGATCAGACTCAGTGCTCCGGCTGCGGCTTCCGGGCCGACCAGCGCTTGTACCTTGAGCGCAAGGGTCACGACCCCCGGCATCAGGCACGCAATCCAGAAGCCGAAGTACGCGAAACCGAACGCGAAGATGAACGACGCTCGCACCCTGGGAAGCTCCCTCGCAGCGCGGGGAGGCGCCGCGGAACCGATCAGCGGTTCGGGAGAGATGGGAGCGATGAGGGTGTTCTCGGGGGCGGGCGCAGCGGACGTCGCCGCACGGGGCTCGTGGTTCGTCATTGGTGGCCTTCTTTGATCGGCAGTGATCTCACTTAGTCGTTTAAGTGATGCGGGAACGCTACAGCGACGACGACCCGTGCGCAACCGCCGAGTCGCCGGGTCAGGTCGATTCGCGACGAATCAGATCGATCGCAGGACGCTGAAGCTCGAGCATCTCTTGATCGATCATCTGGGATTTCACGAGTTCCGCGACGTGCGCAGCCATCCTCACCGGGTCTTGCCGAACGGAGGTCAGCGGCGGGTCGGTGAATTGCGACATCGGCTGATCGTCGACGCCGACGATCGCAAGGTCCGCGGGAACCTCGACTGCGAGCTTCCTGCATGCAGCGAGCAGTGCCGCGGCGATCTCGTCATTGAATGCGGCGACGCCCGTGACGGGAGGCGATGCCTGGCGCCACACCTCGATCGCAGTGGCGGCACCTTCTCCATCGGCATCGATCAGGCATTCGATCGGTTCCGGGAGGTCCTCGTCCGCACAGACCTCCCCTGCTCCGGCCATACGGAGAGCACTGAACGGCTTCATCGCGACATCTGACGGCCCCGCGTACCCGATGCGCCGATGTCCGCGTTCGAGAAGATGCCTCACCTGTGCAGCCCCCACAGCCTTCTGCGAGAACGTCGTGTCCTGCGCCACGTCGGATGTGGTGACAAGCCGCTGCAGAACGATGATGCCCTCGGAGGTCATAGCCTCCCGCTCCTTGTTCGCGATGTCTCCGAATGCGAGAACTGCGACAGGCGTCAACTGCCTCCACACATTTTCCGAGCCTGAGCGGTCGCGCTCGATCACCAGTCGCAGGCCGAGCTGAGCAAGAGAGGACGTCACCTCGTCGACGAACTGCGATACCGCGAGGCTTGCCGGCCAATCCGGCAGCAGCAGCAGGACGGCGTCGTTCCGCCCGCGCTTCAATGCCCGCGCCGCGGCCGACGGCGTGTAGTCCAGCTCACGCACCGCTACCCACACGCGCTCACGTGTCGCATCCGGAATCGTCTGATTCGGCGCGTCGTTGATCACGTAACTGACCGTGGCGACGGACACCCCGGCATGCCTCGCCACCATCGCGGCGGTCACTCGACGACGCGCCTTGCCCGCCATTGACTCTGTCGTCACAGCCGACAGTCTACGAAACCGAAACTGAAACGATTGGGTGCACGGGGGCCCGTCGTGAGTTGTCTTTCCCATGCTTAATCGAATAAGTTGCTTCTCGTCGATGCCGGTGTGACCGAACCCCCATCGACGGCTACTCCCCCGCTCGAACGCGAAGGCAATGATGATCGCAGATGACGTGAAGAAGACGCTCGCCCTACTCCCCGCCTCACCTGACGGCCCATGGACGATTGAAACGGCGCGGGCACGGCACGAGTGGTCCGCCACCTTGTTCGGCCCGCCATCCGGGCGCGCCGACGTCGCCTCCGTCGACGAGGTGCGTGCCGCCGGCGTGACAGCGCGGGTCTACCGGCCGGCCACTCCGAGCACCCCCCAGCCGACGCTCCTGTGGATTCACGGAGGAGGATGGATGACAGGAAGCCTTGACACCTCCGACATCCTGGCCCGCGAGTTCGCCGCCGCGCTCGGAGCAGTGGTCGTCAGCCCCGACTATCGCCTCGCCCCCGAGCATCCCTGGCCAGCTGGGCTGGACGACTCACGCGCCGCGCTGGCCTGGGTGCGGGAGAGCGTGGACTCACTCGGCGGCTCCCCCGACCTCATCGCCATCGGAGGCGATAGCGCGGGAGGGAACCTCGCAGCCGTGCTCGCAGTCGAGGAGCGTGACGCCGCCCGCCACCTGGCGGCGCAGGTACTCATCTACCCGGTCGTGGACCTGGATCTCGACGCCGAGGCCTACCCTTCCCGCACCGAGTTCGCCGCGGGGCACCACCTCGAATGGGCGGACGTGGAACGCTGCGTCCAGACATATCTGCCCTGCGGGGCGAACAGCGCGGACCCTCTCATCTCCCCGATTCGCACGAGAAGCTTCGACGCCGTTGCCCCGGCTGTCATCGCTACCGCCGATCTGGACCCGCTGCGCGATGAAGGTCGCGCGTACGCGGAGCTCCTTCGCCAGGCGGGCGTTCCGGTCACCTACCTGAACGAGGCGGGACTGGTCCACGGCGGATTCGACATGGCCGGGGTGTCCCCCACCGCCCGGCACGCGATCACGTCGCTGATGCGAGAGGCCGCGCGAGTCCTCGCACGTTCGTCGTAGATGCCCGAGAGGAGGCGAGGTATCCCGTCCGCCTGCGGCAGATGTGCCTCTGTCCGGATCTCGAGCGTCGCAGGCAAGAGAAGAGGAAGGGACGACGCGCGGCAGATGCTCGCCCCTCCCCCGTCCATGGCGACCAGTCAGCGAATGGCCGTGTACTGGTGGAGCCGCCCGCCGATGAACCACTCGGTGACGATGATGCGCTCTCCGTCGCTCGCGATGCCGTGCGGGCTGTGAAGGCGCTCGTCGACCGTGGGACGTGTCGTATTCCCGTCGGAGTCCCGGTCGTTGGGCCACGCATCGCGCGTGGGATCGTCGCGATCTCGGGCGAAGTGACCAACGTACCGGTCGCCGTCGAACACGGCGATCCCGCCGTGTAGCTCCGTGACGAGCAGATGCTCCCCCAGGACGAGGAGGCTCGAGGGGCTCGTAAGCGGGGCATCCAGAATCTTGATGACGACCCCGTCCTCGAGGACGAGGATCCGACGATTCGTCCGGTCGGCGACGAGAATCTGCTCGCCTCGACGGGCAATCCCGTGAGGGCACGCGAGCGCGAGTCCGGTCTCGGAGGCGTCGATGGTTCGAATGTGATGACCGTCCTGGGTGAACTGATGGACGAGGTCGAGTCCGTAGCCGTCGGCGATCCAGATCGTGCCGTCGGCGCCCCGGCACAACGACGTGGGCTGCCACCTCTCGTCCCGGTAGGCATCTATGTCCGGGCAGTCGATCGTCTGCAGCACGGTGCCGTCGAGTGCGATGCGCGTGACGCTTCCGTGCTCCCGGTAATGCGCGTAGTCGGGCCGGTCGCGGACGAACCGGTGCCCGTTGTTGACGAGCCAGAGTGTGTCCTCCTCGTCGACGGGATCGTGGTAGATCGTGTGCATCTCCAGCGCGTTAACGGGGATGGCGCGCACGCTGCGATCCCGGTCAATCAGAAGCAGCTGGCGACCCTCAGGATGCGCGACCGCGATGATGCCGCTGCGCGTGATCGCGCACCCAGAGTGCATCCACCCCGTCGTCTGGGGCAGGTCTCCCGGAGCCTCGACTTCCCGGTACACGGCGCTTCCGAGGTGGAGTTCCTCGAGGTCGGTGATCGGCCGCGTCATCACGCGACCTGCTCGAGATAGGCGATGCTCGTTCTCATGTTCTCCACCGGGTCCTGGACGGGGCCCGAGCCGTCGTCGAGGAGCCGGATGTCCTGTTCGATGACGACTGTCCCGGTGTAGCCGGCGAACGCCTCGAGCACGGCGCGCAGGTCGACGTCGCCGCGTCCGAGCGGGGTGAAGATCCCGTCGCCGACGGCGCGAGCCCATCCGATCTCCCCGTCGAGGAGCCGGCGGGTGATCGCCGCGTCGACGTCCTTGAGGTGCAGGTGCACGGCCCGGTCTGCGATCATCCGCGCGACGCGAACGGGGTCGCCGCCCGCGCCGGCGATGTGGCCGGTGTCGTAGCAGAAGCCGATGGCGGAGTGCTCGAGGACGCGTCGGATGTCGTCCTCCCGCTCGACGGCGGTGCCGATGTGCGGATGCAGCGCTACCTGCACGCCGTGTTCCCCGGCGATGTCGGTGATCTCGTCGAAGCCCGCGAGGAGGTGCCGCCACTGCTCGGCGGAGAGGCGCACGCCGCTTTCGAAGTCGCCCGACGGCCCCGCCGCGCCGATCGTCGCGATCGGCGCACCGAGCTCCGAGAGGAACTCGACGGCGGACCGGAACGACCGGAGTTGCTCCCTACGGTCGGCTTGTGCGAGGTCGACGGGGACCCAGCCGGCCGCGGGCCGGATCCCCGCGGCATCGAACATGGCCCGGGCGGTCGCCGCCTCTTCGGGGAAGAGCCCCGGCTGGTACTCGAGCGCATCGATACCGAGTGCTGTGACGTCCGCCATGATCCGGTCGGCGCCGACCATCCGCCCCCATCCGGGCAGGTAGTTGATGCCCCAGGACACCGGTTGAGCGGCGATACGCGAACGCTCCATGGTCATGCTCCTTCGAGGTTGCGGTTCAGACGGCGGCGTCGACGGAGTCGGCGCCGAAGAAGCGCGCGACGGTAGCTTCGTACGCAGAGGGCTTGAGGAAGGCGGTCCGCTTCAGGAGCGCCACGGTCTTCTCGAGCGCCTCGATCGGATCGATGAGGATGTCCTCGTGCTCGATGCTGAGGACGCCGTCGAAGTCGGCCCGGCGCAGAGCCACCATGAACTGCGCCCAGAACTCCTCGTTCTTGCCGTAGCCCATGGTCACGAAGTTCCAGGAGCGGTTCTCGGGGTCCGCGAACGACGCGGTCTCGAGCGCGGTGTTGCGACCGAGGTGCTTCGTCTCGAGGCGGGTGTCCTTCGCGTGGACATGGTGGATGGCGCCCTTGAGCTGGGCGACGGCGTCGAGGACGTCCGCCCCCATCCAGATGAGGTGGCTCGGATCGAAGTTGGCGCCGACCGTCGGCCCGACGGCGTCTCGCAGTCGCAGGAGGGTCGCGGGGCTGTAGACCGCCTGGTGCCCGTGCATCTCGAGAGCGAGCTGGTCGACACCGTGGCTCTCGGCGAAGGGAACGAGGTCGGACCAGTACGGGAGGATCACGTCGTCCCACTGGTACTTGAGGATGTCGGCCGTGTACGGGGGCCAAGCGACCGTGATCCAGTTCGGGTAGCTGTCACCGGGAGCACCGGGAAGGCCGGACATGAGGACGAGGCGGTTGACGCCGAAAGCCTCCGCCAGCTCGATCGTCTTGCGCGTGACCTCCTTGTGCTCCGCACCCTCCGGTCCGGGGTGGAGGGGATTGCCCGAGCAGTTGAAGGCGTCGAGCTTGAGCCCCCGGCTCGCCAGCTTGTCGCTGAGCTCGTCGCGCTTGCTCTCACTCGCGAGCAGTTCGTCGAGGTCGATATGGGGAGCGTGGGACCAGTTGCCCGTGGAGAACTCGATGTACTCGATTCCGAGATCGCGAGCCGCGTCGAGCATCTCATCGAGGCCGAGCGTCGCGAGGCCGTCGGTGTTGATTCCGATCTGCATGATGGTGTTCCTTCGAAGTGGGGGTCAGTAGAAGTCGGGCTTGGCGGGGAGGGAGACGGGTTCGACCTCGCCCGAGTGGAGCGCGGCGATCGCCGCGTCGGAGACCACGGCGGCGACGTACCCGTCCCAGGAGTTCGGACCGTCGACCTCGCCGCGAGCGATGCCGTCGATCCAGACGACGAGCTCGTCGCGGTACGCCTCCGCGAACCGGGTCCGGAAGTCGGCATGATGACCGACCCGGCTGGCTCCGGCACTGTTGACGACAGGCGCGTGCGCTCCGGCGAGGGAGGCCGTCCCCTTCCGCCCGACGACCTCGCAGCGGATGTCGTAGCCGTATCCGGCGTTGACGAAGACCTCGACGTCGATATGGCGTCCGGCCGCTGTGCGGAAGCGGACGTGCTGCGGGTCGAGCAGTTGCCCATCCGTCGCCGTGGCGTCCACCTGGACGTCGACGTACTCGTCTTCGAGGAGCCAGCGGTGGACATCGATCTCGTGGATGAGCGCTTCCGTGACGTGCATCTCCGACGTGAAGCTGCCCGGGACGCTGGCGTTGCGGTGCGCCGCGTGGATCGCGACGACGTCGCCGATCTGCCCGTCGGCAGTCGCCTCCTTGAGCGCGAGATACGACGGATCGAACCGCCGCATGAAGCCGACCTGCACGAGATGCTTCCCGGAAGCGATCTCGGCGTCGACGATGGTGCGGCATTCCTCCGCGGTCACCGCGAGCGGCTTCTCGCAGAAGACCGGCTTGCCGCGACTGATGCAGGCAAGCACGAGTTCGGCATGGGTGCGGGCGATCGACGTGATCACGACGGCTTCAACGTCTACCGAATCGATGAGCTCGATCGGATCAGCGAACGGCGCGACATCGCCGGGACACAAGGCGGCGACCTCGCGCGCCCTCTCGAGCGCGATGTCCGCGACCGCGACGACGTCTGCTCCGGCCACCCATCGGTTGAGGGTGTTCACGTGCGCGGTGCCGGCGAGTCCGACCCCGATCACTCCGACCTTCACGGCCATGTGCTTCTCCTTTGAAAGCGGATCGCTCGACGCGGTCCTTCATGAGGGTGGGCCCTTCCCTGGGTATCCACTCCACAATTTGTTACAACAAATACTAGCGCGCGCTAGCGCCGTCTGCAAATGCTCCTCGAGACGACGGGGTCAGCTCGCTATCGGAAGGATCCGACCCGGAAGCTCTCCATGATGTGCTTGTGCATGAGCGCATAGGCGGCGATCAGCGGCAGCAGGCTGATGACGATCCCGGCGAACTGCGCACCGAGATCGACGCTGTACTGCGCACTGAAGAGAAGCAGACCCGGCGCGATGGTCGTCGAGGAAGGGTCGACGAGCAAAGGGAGCGTATGCGAGAGGTTGTTCCAGGCGTAGATGAACGCGAGCAGAACGCAGCTCAGGATCGCCCCCTTCGACATGGGCAGGACATGCGTCCAGAAGATTCGGAGCTCCGAGGCGCCGTCCGTCTTCGCCGCTTCGATGACATCGTGCGGGAACCCTGCGAAGAACCCGTACATGAGCACCACCGTCAACGGCATCCATCCGGCGGCGAACACTAGCCCGATCCCGAGAGGATTACTGCGGAGGCCCAGATCTCCCGTGATGGAGAAAAGCGGGATGATGACGGCGAGGTACGGGAGCGCATAGAGGATGGTGAAAGCCCGCTCGAAGAACGTCGGCATGCGTCCCTGATATCGCGCGATCACGTACGCGGCCATGGTGCCGGCGATCGTCGACACCGCGACAGCCGAGATCGAGAACAGGATGGTGTTCAGGATGTAGGTCGACATGGATTCGCCCACGGCGACCCCCGCCCAACCTCGAATGTAATTGCCGAACTGGATCGGATTGGGAAACGAGAGCGGCTCGCCGACGATCTGCGTCGTCGTCTTCAGAGATCCCAAGACGATAGTGACGACTGGCAATACGGCGATGGTCACGAAAAGTGCGATGATGATCGCCGCCGCCCAGGCGCCGACCCCGCGGCCACGGAGCTGAGACGTACGATGCCGCCTCGGACCCTCGACGGTGGTAAGCGTGCGCGTGGTGGGTGCGCCGCCCGAGAGAATGCTCATTGATTGCTCATCTTCTGAGGACGGAAGAAGTGGGTATAGATGAGGGTGGCGGCGACGATGATGAGCGTGCCGAAGAATGCCGCGGTCGAGGCGTACCCGAAGTTGGAGAGTTCGAAGCCTTCGCGGTAGACGAACGTCGGGATGATGTCTGTCGCTAGTCCGGGACCCCCTTGCGTGAGCGCGTACACCGTGTCCAGGGTCTTGAAGTTCCCGATGATCTGCAGCCCGATGACTACCACGAGAACGTCGCGCGACAGCGGCAGGATGATCAGCCAGATGCGCTGCCAGGAATTGACGCCGTCGAGCGTGGCAGCCTCATTCACCGACTCGGGAATGTCATTCAACGCAGAGAGCATCAGAATCATGGGGATGCCCACGTATTGGATCGTCGACACGAAGATCACGACGCCCATGGCGGTGCTCGGATCGCTCAGCCAGTTGCGTGCGAAAGCCGGGTTGATCGCCTCGAGCACGGGGTTCACCCAACCAAGGGTGGGGTCGAGGGCGTTCTTCCACGCCAATGCGTAGACGGCGGGCGGGAGGATGACCGGCAGGAAGGCAAGAAACTTCAGCGCATTGGCGAAGGGAACCTTCCTGTAGAACGCGATCGCGAGGGCCGTGCCGATGACGACGGTCCCTGCCGCCGCAGCCGCCGTGAGCCAGAACGTGCGTCCTAGCGCCAGGAAGAGATCCGTATCCGTGACGATCTTTTCGAGGTTCTGCCATCCGACCCACCGAGGCGTCCCGTATCCCTGCCATTGCTGGAAGAGCAGCACGATCGACTGGAGGAGTGGGTAGACGGTGAAGATGAGCGTGATCGCGATGGCTGGGAGGAGGAAGCCATAGAACATCGCCCGCTGCGCGCGGCGTCCCGTGGCTGCGCGCTTCGAGCGGGACGTCCTCGTCGGCTCCGCGGTGAGAGTGGGGGTGGACATGATCGCTCCACGTGGGTGCGGAGTCCGGGTGGTACGTGACCACCCGGACTCGGGTGGATGAGGAAGAGGGGCTACTGCCGCTGCTCGCGGTACTCGTCTGCCGCAGCTTGGAGCTGCTCTGCGGCCTCCTCGGCGGTGAGCGTCCCCGCCATCGCCCCCGCGACCACGTACTGTGCGAAAGCCTGCTCCTGGGAGATCGTGGCCGTCGTCGACCAATACGGAACCTTGTCTCCCTCAGCAGCCGCGTCTGCGAGCGAGATCTCGAGATCGGACTCGATCACCTGCTCCAGATCGACGTCCTCGCGGGCGGGGATGCGACCCATGCCGTCCTCGATGACCTCGCTTTCGATCATGAACGCGATGAACTCCTTCGCGAGCGCCGGGTTCTTCGCGCCGCTGGGAACGAGGAAGGAGTCGAGGCCGATTCCGTGAGCCGTGGGCTCTTCACCCAAAGAGGGAAGGAGCGCCCAATCCCACTCGAACTCCGAGGGCTCGTAGACAGGCGGGACCCACGACCCCATGATCCACGAGGCCGCCTCCTCTGTGTCGAACAGCGTCTGCGACTGCTCGAACGTGAGGCTGTCAAGCCCCGGCGCGAAGTAGCCCGCTTCAGACCATTCGACGAGCTGCTGGATCGCCGCAACGGCGCAGGGCTCGCTGTATGTCGCAGCCTCTTCGCCACCCGGTCGCCAGTTGGTGGCGATCTCCTCATAGAGCTCAGCACCACACGACGACGCGAACGGAGCGTTGAACATGTACTCGATGAACGACCCCGGGATGGAGAGCGGGATCTGCCCGGCGGACGCGAGCGCGTCGAGTGACGAATTGAACTCCTCCACGCTGGAGAAGGTGTGCGTCGTCTCGTCCGGCAGCGTCGCTCCCGCCGCTTCCCAGGCATCCGCGTTGTAGAGCAGATAGGGCGTCTGCGTGAGACCGAGCGGCACCGAGTACTTGCTGCCATCGGAGGCGGTCGCGATCTCAATCGTGGTCTCGCTCACCGTTTCCTCGATCTGGCTCGCTTCCCACACGTCGTCCAGCGGAAGAAGAGCGCCGGCTCCGATCCATTCCTCCATGAGCGAGGGCTGGAGCGTGTACGAGACGACATCCGGAGAATCGCTCGACGTGAACAACCGCCCACCGGACTGGCGGAGGTCGTCGTTGGTGATGCCCCCGACAGTGATGTTCGCGTCCGGATGGAGTTCCATGAACGCTTCAGCGTTGCGCTGGACAAAAGGCCAGTCGCCGTACACCTGCACGTTCAGGTCGCCGGAGAAACCGTCTCCGGATCCTTCGCCACCGGCAGGCGTGCCACACCCCGCGAGAACCATCACGGCTCCTGCGAGAACGGCTGACGCCGACGTGATCTTGGCGGCGGACGAGCGTCGTCCCATCATCTTCGACCTCCTTGTCGAAGCCCGAGCGGTCGGGTGCCGCTACGAGCTATGTCAGAACATAGATCGAGAGCGATAGCGCGCGCCAGTGGCGCGCGCTAGTGGTTATGCAACCGTTACCAGGGAGGTGCGCATTCTGTCGGAACAGGCGATTGCGTCGTGCTAGCGCAACCTCGGCGGCTGTGTGGAGCGGCGCACGACGAGCTCCGGTGGAGAGGACTGGTTCTGCTCCGGCAGGTCAGCGCTCTCGATCCGCCGCAACGCGACGTTCGCGGCGGCGACGCCGAGTGCTTTCGCGTGCAGGTCGATGGACGTGAGCGAGATCGCCGGGAGTTGGGCGACGGGCGTGTTGTCGTACCCGACGACCGACAGGTCGCGACCGGGGACCAGGTCGCGCTCGAACAACACGTCTAGCACGCCCAACGCTGCGACGTCGTTGTTCGCGAAGATGGCCGTCGGGGGGTCGGCGAGGTCCAGTAGCTCGCGGGCCGCGGCAGCCGCCGCGCGCTGATTGTAGTCGGCCTCAACGACGAGCGGAGGTAGTCCGTGAGCTGCCATCGCTGACTCGTAGCCGATCCGGCGGCCTTCGTATCCTTGCCGTCGCGGGCTCGCGATATGGGCAATCCTTCTATGCCCGAGCCCCCACAGGTGCGCAACCGCCTGCCGCCCACCCTCGAGGTCATCCGAGTACACACTGTGCACTCCCGGCACCTGGCGGGCGGTGCTGACGATCGGAGTGATCGCATTGTGCGCGGCGATCTCGTCGTCGGGCATCATGAGACCGGCCGCGATGACGACATCCGCCCGAGCGAGCTGGAGGTTGCGGAGACCTTCGCCGTCGCGTTCTCCGGTTGACGAGCCGATCGTGAGCACGACGTGCTGGCTCTCCGCCGTGATGACGGAGCGGATCCCCTCATAGATGTCGGCGAAGATCTCGTTGTAGAGGTCGAGCAGGAACACGCCGATCGTTGACGAATACTTGCTGGCCAGACGGGCGGCGACGACGTTCGGTCGATAGCCCATGGCATCGCCGACGTCGAAGATGCGCTGACGGGTCTCGGGGGTGATCCCCTTGACGCCGCGATAGGCGATCGAGACCAGGGCCCGCGAGACACCTGCCTCGCGGGCCACATCCACCTGGGTGGGAGGTCGATCTGCGGCGCTCACCCGTCTCACGATGCCACACTCCCCCGAAGCACGATGACGATCGGGCTACGTCAGCTTGATCGTTCCGGTCTTGTAGGACTCCTCGAACTCCTCGAGCGTGCGCCCGCCCGTCTCCGGGAGGAATTTCGCCATGAACGCGATCGCGACGAAGCCCACGGCGGCGAACAGGAGGAACGTCCCGAACCCGAGCGCCGATACCAGGGAAGGGAAGACCAGCGAGACGGCGGCGTTCGTCAGCCAGAGCACCATGGCGGATGCCCCGATCATCCGTCCGCGCATCCGCAGAGGGAAGATCTCGGAGATCATGAGCCACGAGAGCGGGCCGATGGTGCCCTGCATGATGGCGATGAACGACACGATGAAGACGAGGAGCAGCCAGGGACGCAGCGCCGCGTCTTCGGGCATGAGAATGCCCACGAGCCCGACACCGATGTGCGCAGTGGTCGTCCCGATGAAGCCAGTGATCATCATCGTGCGCCGGGGCACGCGGTTGATGACGTAAAGCGCGATGATCATCGGCACGACCGATGCGACGCCGTTGAGGACGTTGAATCCCAGGGCGGCGTTGCGATCGAAGCCAGCCTGCTCCAGTACCTGCGTTCCGTAGTACATCATCGAGTTGATGCCGGTGAGCTGCTGGAAGAAGGCGATGCCGAAACCGATGAGCAGGAGCCCCCGCGTCCACGGACTGGAGAGGATCTCCCGCCACGAACCGAGCTTCTCCTGCTTCTCCTGGTCCGCGAGGTAGGTCACCTCGGCGAGTTCCGCCGTGGCGCGCTGCGCCGACCTCATCGTGGCGAGCACGGATTCCGCTTCAACGGCCCGCCCCTGCGACACGAGCCATCGCGGGCTCTCGGGCATCCGCAGCATCCCGAAGAACAGGACGAATGCCGGCAACACGGCGACGGCGAGCATGAAGCGCCACACCTCCGGGTTGCTCCCCCAGATGTTGCCGATGATCGCATTGATGAGGAAGGCCAGGAACTGCCCCGTGACGATCATGAGCTCGTTCCGGGAGACCAGGCTCCCGCGCTTCTCGAACGGCGCCACCTCTGCCAGGTAAACCGGCACGGTCACCGAGGCGCCGCCGACGGCCAGTCCGAGGATGAATCGAAAGACGAGCAGCACCTCGAAGCTGTATGAGAAGACCGATCCGAGGGCCCCGACGAAGAACAGGATGGACAGAGCGATGATGAACCATCGGCGGCCGAATCGGTCGGAGATCCGTCCGCCGAGAAACGCGCCGACGGCAGCGCCGATCAGCAGCGTGAACGTGATGAAGCCCTCTTCGAGAGGTGTGATGCCGAAGTAGTCGATCATGAACGACAGGGCGCCGTTGAGTACGCCGGTGTCGTAGCCGAAGAGGAGACCGCCGAAGGTCGCGATGACGGCGATTAGACCGAGGCGGCGGTTATAGGCGCCGCGTCCAATCGGCGGCAGCGTGGTTCCGCCGGCTCCAGACACTGTGGATGGACTCTGACTCATCGAACGCTCCTTCGCGTGCACAGTTGATCGCGCCAAATGCATGTCCTTACATCCTGTCAAAACGGGACTAGCGCGCGCTACTGGAGTGTAGTACGAATATGAGGTAGCTGTCCAGGGCGGTCCCCGCCCGCACACGAAGTCCACGACGCTCGGCGCGGAGCGTCACGAGGAGTTCCCCATGACGAAACCGTCGATGCTCTCGCAGACGACGCTTGATCACCTCTACGCCGACCTCAGGAGTCATTTGAGCCTCTCGAGCCCGGTCCCCCTCTACTTCCAACTTGCCGAACGGCTTGAGCAAGCCGTTCTCGACGGAAGACTCGCCGAACGCTCACTGTTGCCGACGGAGAGCGAACTGAGTGCGGCCATCGGGTGCAGTGCCTGGGTCGCGAAACGCGCTGTTCTACACCTTCATCAACTCGGTCTCGTCATTCGCCGACGCGGAGTAGGTACGTTGATCGCACCAAACCTTTCACCATCGCCGAACTGCTGGACTCACGAGCCGCCGTTCGTCGCGGGCGCCGAGGTGAGCACCGTGATCGTCGAGGAAGCAATCGCCTCACCGACCATCGTCGACAGACTGTGCCTCTCGTCAACACGACGCGCCATCCGGGTGACACGTATTGCCGCTCACGACGGCAAACCAGTGGCCGTGCTGGAGAGCTACCTGACTCCTGACATCGCTGTGGACGAAGGTCAGATCGTCGGGCTCGGTCTCTATTCGGCGCTCGGGCTACAAGGGTTGCGGCCCGTGCACGGAGTCGAGGAGTATCGAACGAGACCTGCGACTGCGCGGGAGTCTGCGCTCCTCGGCGTGCAACGCGAATCGTGGCTGTTCACCGCGGAGCGCACGATGTCAGCGTCGGACGGACGCACGGTCGAGTATGCGGTCGATGCGTATTGTCCTGAGCGAGCAGTAGTCCGCCGACGAATCACGAGCTGAGCGCTCCATGGAGACGAACCCTGCGCAAGTGCTCGTGGTGACATATTCCAATCGCTGAGGGCGATGGGCGGGATCGATGAACCCGGAGCACGCCTGGCCCGCGCCCGGCTCCGAGTCTGAGAGTGCCGCGCAGTCAGTTCACCATCCCGGCTCGGCATTAGGTCACGCGTGCGCTTCACTCCGAAAGGTCGAGCGCCGCCGATACGCGCTTCGAGACCGCCGCCGCAGCGCACTCCGCGGCGCGTACCCGCACATGACCGACGACGGGGACGTCGTGTTCTGACCAGTGGCTGCGCCAGAGCACGATACTCCGGCACAGCCCCTGGTCACGCGCGTTGGGGCCAGAGATTCAAACACGTACATCCGGATGGCGCCTCGGACGATCGTCGTGCCACATCGACCGACAACACCCAAGCTGAGGTCGGGAGTCGCCGCGACGAAGTCGGAGGCTCCGCTGCGAGCGGGCGCGCCGACGAGCGCGGGACGACTGGGGCACTATGTGTGACCAGGCTGCGCGAGAGCACATCGCGCCCGCCGCTGCGGACACTCACGACTTTTGACAACCGATTGCCACACTGCGGGCATGGATGCACGTCCCCACACGATAGCAACCCCGTCATGACAGATGAGACTCGCCCGTTGCCGAGCCTGCGCCGCGTAGGCGCTGCCACTCAGCTGATCGTGGACGGGGAGCCGCGACTGATTCTCGGCGGCGAGCTTCACAATTCGAGCGCGTCCAGCCCCGACTACGTGGCCCCCGTGTGGGACCGTCTCGCGGAGAACGGTCTGAAGACGGTGCTCGGCACCGCGAGCTGGCAGCTCGTGGAACGCGAGAGGGAGAGTTCGACTTCACCGCCGTCGACGACCAGATCGAGCAGGCACGGGCGCGGGGGATCCGCCTGACCCTCATCTGGTTCGGCGCATACAAGAATGCGGAGTCGACGTACGCGCCCTCCTGGGTGCGCCGCGACGAGGAGCGCTTTGCCCGTGCGGAGCGAGACCCCGAGAACCTCGTACACGGCCGGTCCACCCTTGACGCGCTGATCCTCAGCGTCTTCGACGCGCGGCTGCGAGATGCGGATGCCGCCGCTTGCACGGCCCTCATGGCCCATGTCGCGGAGATCGACCACGACCAGACCGTGATCGCCGTGCAGGTCGAGAACGAGGTCGGCCTGCTCGGAGCCAGCCGCGACAGCTCGGCGCTGGCCGATGCGGAGTGGGCCCAGGCTGTTCCCGCCGAGCGCGTCGCGGACCTTAGCGCGCGCGGCGACGACGTGCACCCACACCTCCGGGAACTGTGGGAGCGCCAGGGATCTCCATCCGAGGGCACCTGGGCCGAGGTGTTCGGGACCGACGGCGAGGCGGAGGAAGTCTTCATGGCCTGGGCCTTCAGCCGCTACGTCGACGCCATCGCCCGGGCAGGAGCAGCCGTGCATCCCCTGCCCGAGTTCGCGAACGCCTGGCTCGGCCCGCAGTCGAATGCACCCGAGCCCGGCCGCTACCCGAGCAGCGGCCCGTTTCGCGGATGCTCGACGTGTGGCAGATCGGCGCGCCCTCACTCGCTTTCCTCGCCCCGACATTCACATCGACGACTTCGCCGGGACACTCGCCGAGTACGCCGTCGCGGGCAACCCGGTCTTCGTCCCCGAGGCCAAGGCCGACCCCGCGCTGGCTTTCATCGCGGTCGGAGCCTTCAAGGCCATCGGGTTCACCTGTTCGGCATCGAGGATCTGCCGGCCGGGCACCCGCTCTTCGCCGCCTATGCGGTGCTCGACGCCCTCTCGGCGGAGGCGCTCCGCGCACAGGCCGAGGACCGCATCCACGGCTTCCGCATCGGCACGGGCGAGCAGCAGCAGGTCGCCATCGGCGGCTTCGACATCTCGATCATGGGCCCCTTCGATACCCGCGGCATCTTCGGCACCGGGACTGGCTCCAACGCCGAGGACAAGACCGGCTACGGCATCATCCTGCAGACCGGCGAGGACGAGTTCCTCGTGTCAGCGGCCTCGGCGTCGCTGTCGTTCACCCGCGAGGACAGCGTCGTGGAGATCGACGAGCTCCGCGAGCAGGTCCTCGACGACGGCGCGTGGGTGCCCCGGCGCTTACTGAACGGCGACGAACGGCACTTCATGTTCTACGGCGACGAGCTGCGCACCGTGCGCATCACGCTCCTTCGACGCTCCGGGAGCTGACGGCGACGCGAGAGGGCGGTGGGTCTTCGCCCACCGCCCTCTCGCGTGCATCGCGCGCCCGGCTCACTTCAGAGCGCCGGCACCGATTCCGTTCACGATGTGACGCTGCGCCAGCAGATAGAAGATCACCACGGGCACGATCGAGATGGCCGTGGCGGCGAGCATGATCTGCTGCTGCGGGGTCTCCGCCGAGGAGAAGGCCGTGAGCCCGCGCTGGATCGGCATTAGCTCGTTGTCGTCGAAGAGCACGAGAGCCATGAGGTACTCGTTCCAGGCCGCCAGCCCCTGGATCACCGCGACCGCGGCGAGGCCGGGGCGCGCCAGCGGCAGGATGACGCTCCAGAATATCCGCAGCGGACCGGCGCCGTCCAGAGCCGCTGCCTCCTCCAGGTCGCGCGGCTGGCTCACGAAGAAGCTGCGCATGATGAGGATCGACATCGGCAGCCCCGAGCTCACGAGGATCGCGACGTAGCCGACCGGGCTGTTTCCGAGGCCGAGGTTGAGCAGCAGCTTGTACTGCGCGAGGAACATCGCGGGCGTCGGGATGATCATCACCGCGAGGATGACGATCGTCACGGCGCCCTTTCCGGCGAAGTCGAGCCGGGCGAGAGCGTATCCGGCAAGGCTCGAGACGAGCAGGATCAGCACGACCGCGGACCCCGTGTAGAGGATGCTGTTGCGCAGATAGACCCCGAGCGCTCCCTCCACCCACGCCGTGACGTAGTTCTGCCACTGGGGCGAGGCGGGCAGGAGGGATTCGTTCGACAACAGCTCGGTCAGCCCCTGAAGCGAACCCGACAGCATCCACAGGAGCGGGAACAGCGCCGTCAGCGCCGCGACACTCAGCAGACCGTAGAGCCCGATGCGGTCGACGCGCACACGGGCGCGCCGCGCCGGCGGCTCGATGGCGGCTCGTGGCAGGGCGCCGACCTCGCGGGACTCGGGTGCGATCGTCATGAGCGGCTCCTCCGTGCCGTGATGGCGAGCTGGACCGCCGAGAGCAGCACGAGTGCCCCGCCGAAGATGACCGACATCGCCGCGGCGCTGCCGTAGCGCCAGTTCACGAACGCCTCGTTGAAGATCGCGAGCGTCGGCACCATCGTGTGGTAGCCGGGTCCGCCGTTGGTGAGCACCTGGACCGTCCCGAAGATCTGCAGCGCGGCGAGGAGGGTGAGCAGGCTGACGATCGAGGTGACCGGCGCCAGCTGCGGCCAGGTGATGTGGCGGAACGTCGTCCAGGGGCCGGCACCATCGAGATGGGCGGCCTCATACAGCTCCTTCGGGATGTCCTGGAGTCCGGCGAGGAAGAGCAGGAAGCCGAATCCCCAGTGGAACCAGATGAACACCGCCGCCACCGCGGGAAGCGCCACGGCAGGGTCGCCGAGCCAGTTCTGCGCGAGCGCGCCGAGGCCGATGCCCTCCAGCATCCGGTTCAGCACACCCGAGCCGGGGGCCAGGATGAAGGAGAACAGCAGGCCGACGACGACCACCGAGAGCACGCCCGGCAGGTAGAAGACCGTGCGGAAGAAGGTGCGACCGCGACGGATGCCGTTGACCGCGAGCGCCATGCCAAGCGCGATCCCGTTGCCGAGGAAGAAGCCCACCACGCCGAAGAACAGCACGTTGCGCATCGACGCCCAAAAGACGGGGTCGCCGGCGACGAACTCGTAGTTGCGGAGCCCGACCCAGGGGGTGTCGGGGCTCACGCCGTCCCAGGACTGGAAGCTGAGCAGGATCGCCTGGGCGAACGGGACGATCGTGAAGACGCCGATGAACCCGATGGTCGGCGCGAGGAACAGCCATCCGACCACGTTCCGGCGGAGCGGGCGCGCGCCGTGCGGCGCCTGCGAAGGACGCCGCACGGCCACGGAGAGCTGCGAGGTCACGACACGCGATCCTGCGCAGCCTGGATGTTGGCGAGCGCCTCGTCCACGGTCGCCTCCCCGAGGACGACCCGCTGCGCCTCGGCGACGACGGCCGTGCGCACATCCGTCGCGAAGGAGGTCGTCATCACCTGCATCGTGTCGACTCCGGCGGCATACCCGGTCAGCGACTGCGGCACGTCCCCGCTCTCGAGCAGCTCGGGGTTGCTCGGCAGGATACGGCCGACCTCGGCGAAGACAGCCTGCTGTTCGGGCTCCGTCAGCCACTTCACGAATGCGAGCGCCTCCTCCGGATGGTCGCCCCGGGGGTTGATCACGGCGCCCTTTCCGGGGACTCCCGGGGAGCGGGCGTCGAGGGTCGCCCCGGCCGCCGCGGGGATCGGGATCGAGTAGTAGTCATCGAACTCGGGATTGGTCCGGAAGCCGACGGACACCCCCGGCGACGCATCGAAGACCGCGCCGAGCTCCTGCGTGAAAAACGCCGTCTCCACGTTGGGGTTGTCGTCCTGTCCGCCCGGGAGCGCGTCGTTGGCGACGACCCCGGACTCCGTCAGGTCCACGAGCACCTGGAACGCCTGCCGCCAGCCGTCGCTCTCCCAGCTCGCCTCGCCGTTGAGCGTGGCCTCGATCTCCTCGTCTGTCAGCCAGTTCGAGGCGAGCCCCTGCAGGAGCAGCGGCGTGAGCGAGGCGGCGACGGAGAAGTCCGCCCCGCTGTCCTGGAGCACGGAGATCAGCTCGTCCACGTCGCTCGGCGCCGTGTCGGTCGTCGTCCCGGTGAGCTCGGGATTGATCATGATGCCGTAGGTCTGCGTCTCCCAATGTACGGTGTAGATGCCGGCGGGGACGTCGAGGTTGTTGCCGTCCTCGAATCGGGACAATTCGATGATGGTCGGCGAGAAGAGATCCGCCCAGCCGTCGTCGAGCTCCTCGGTGAGGTCCATCGCCCAGCCGGCCCGGTAGAACGGGGCCATGTCGGTGGCGCTGAAGGAGGAGTAGATGTCCGGCATCGCGTTCGACTGCGCCTGACCCTGGAGCTTGGGCAGGTAGTCGGCTGGTCCGGGCGACTCGACCGTGACGACGACGCCGGTCTCCTCGGTGTACTGCTCGGCGAGCTGGATCAGCGCGGCCTCCTGCCCGCGGGACTGGTTCAGGAAGGTCAGCTCGACCGGCCCGTCGTCGGCGGGTTCAGCGGCGGGGGCGCAGCCCGCGAGGGCGAGAGCGGCGATGGCGCCCGTCGCGCCGGTCATCAGGATGCGCCGGCGCGTGCGCCGGGCGGGAGGTGCGGTGTTCATCTTCTGTGTCCTCGTCTTCGAGTGGGTGTGGGTGTGTGTGACAATCGGTTGCCGAGCAGGTGGCGTCATCGCGACCGCGCGAGGTGGTCACCCCGCGGCGACGGATTCGCCCATCAACGCCGGATCGAGGAGCCCCTCGGCTTCCACGACCCAGCCCTCCGGCAGCATCGCGCCCGCGCCCATGGCGCCGACGAGATGGGCTGTCGCGGCGAGCACTCCGCCGTTGGCGGGCAGGTACAGCGACAGGAATCCCGGCATCTGCGGGTTGTGCCCGTTGGCCAGGAAGTGGTTCTTCGGAGACTCCCGCAGCAGCGCGTCGACGGCGCGCGGCAGGTCGCCGAGCGAGGCGGCGGTCATGGCGAGCACCGCGTAATCCCAGCCCCACGTCGACTGGAGCTCCCAGTCCGCACACACCGTCGCCGCGGTCGCCGCCATCGCCTGCCGGTCGACCACGCCGATGTCGGGCAGCCAGCCGAGTGCCATGAGCATCGACGGGTGGTCCTTGCGGATCAGGTGCGGCGGCGTCGACACCGCCGCGTAGGTGCCATCGGCAAGGCGAGCCGGCTTGCGCATCCGCTCGGCGACCTCGTCCCACCGCGGATGCCGCTCGAGCCCCGCGCGCTCGCGCCAGCGGTTCGCGGTGCGCAGCGCCCAGACCCAGTAGACGAGCTCGAAGGTGGGGTTCTCGGTGGTCGCGCGGTCGGCCAGGTAGCTCTCCTGCGCGGGGATCAGCGGTGCCGGGAGCACGAAGACGCCGTCACGCTCCTCGACGAAGTCGGCCATGAACTCCGCGGTGGCCTCGACGAGCGGGTAGTGCTCGCGGACGAAGGCGTCGTCGCGCCCCTCCGCATGGAGGAGCTCGAGCAGATAGATGAGGTGCGGCTGCTGCCACACGAGGAAGACCCCGATATTGCTGGGCGACTCCGCCGCGGTCGGATCGGTCTGCTTCGGCCATCGCGCGCCGGCATAGCCCTGGGCGCGAGCGGTCGCCCTGGCCGCGGGGAGCACGGCGTGATACCAGGGCAGGCTCCGCTCCAGGAGCTCTCCCCGCCCCCAGTACGGGAAGTGCGCCGCATGCCACCAGTGCATCTCGAGATGGAACTTGCCGCTCCAGGTGTTGTACGTCAGCCCAGTCTCGGCCGGCGGTGCCGAGCCAGCGGAGTTGACCGCCAGGAGGTACTGAGATAGGACGACGCGGCGCTCGAGCTCTGCGGCCCGCGAGTCGGATGACCCCTCGAAGGACACGACCCCGCCGCTCTGCCAGTAGCCCTCCCACCACTGCTCCGCGCGTTCCCGGACCTCGCCGAAGCCGACCGGCTCCGCGCCGATCGGGCTCCCGACCCCGACGACGACCTCCAGTGCCTGCGCACCCGCGGCGACGACGTCCCCGGCGGACGTGGCGCGCAGCGGCTCCGACGACGAGACCACGACCTCGTAGGCACAGTCCTCGACGATCCGCGACGCCCGCCAGCGCGTCGGCGTCTCGGCGGTCCAGGTCGTCCGCTCCCGAAGCGGCAGCTCGAAGGGCGCGCGGTCGTCCGGCTGCGGGTCGAACACCCAGGCGACGCCCCACCCGAGCTCCAGCAGCGGCGAGCGCACCCGCACCGCGACGCGCGCGGCGTCCGGGTCCGCGACGGTGGTCACGTGCACCGGCACGCCCTCCAGCTCGAACCGGGCGCAGACGCTCCCGCTCCACAGGTCGAGCTCGCTTCGGATGCCGCTCAGCGCCTCCGGATCGGCGAGCGGGGCATCCCCGGGGCCGAGCAGCGCGAGCCGGCCGAGGTGCGCGCGCCGCGGGTTGAAGTGCAGCCAGGCGCCCGGGACGAATGCGTCGTCGATCGGGTCCGCGGGCCGCTGGAGGCCCATGCGGTCGAGATAGGGCACCGGGCCGCGGGCGGTCGGGTACGAGGTCGTGGCGTCCGCGGGCGAGACCGGCCGATCCGGACGCGTCCGGTACCAGTGCGCGGTCGACTGCGTCCGGAGGGGGATCTGGAAGTCGTCGGGCGAGACGTCGGCCGCGCGCTGGTCAGGGAGACCGTCGAGGCCGTCCGTGACGACCCGTCGCGGATCGGGGCGCAGCTCGTGTGCCGCCGCGAAGGTCTGCAGACCCGTGACGTCCACGGTGACGGCGAAGTCGCCGTTGCCGAGCGTGAGGACGTTCGTCGGGTGCGCCGCGGTCAGCACGGGGTTGTGCCTGCGCACCAGCCGGCGTCGATCGATCACCGTGGAGCCTCCTCGCGTCCGACTATGAATCTTGAGTCGTCTATAACTTTTGGCGCGCTCACGATAGCATCGGGCTGTCGGTGCATCAAGAGGGGAAGCGGCAGGGATGGCGGGGAGACGAGGACCGTATGCGAAGACGGACAGGCGCCGGGCCGCTCTCGGGGCAGCCGCCCTCGAGCTGGTCCGGCAGAAGGGCCATCGAAACTTCGCCGTCGCCGAGGTCGCTGCCGCTGCGGAGGTGAGCGAGCCGACCGTGTACTACCACTTCCCCACGAAGGAGGACCTCCTCATCGCCGCGCTGCAGCGACACGACGAGGAGAACATGCGCGCCCACGGGAGCGCCTACGGCGCGATCGCCGAGATGGGCGGGCGGGCCGCCGCCGGCGTGGAGCGCACCCACTATGCGCGTCTGTACAACGAGCTCGCCGGAGCGGCAGCCGATCCCTCGCACCCGGCCAACGCGTTCTTCCGAGGCCGGTGGGCCCGCTCGATCACGACCGTCTCCCTCGACATCGAACGGCTCCAGGCGCTCGGCCGGGTGTCCCCCGGCGTCGACGCACCCCAGGCCGCCCGCCTGCTGCTGGCCGCATGGGAGGGGCTGCAGCTCCAGTGGATGCAGGGGCCGCCCTTCGACATCCGCGCGGCCGTCGAGGCCCACATCCGGATCGTTCTCGGCGAACGGGCGCTCGAGCCCGTCAGCTGACCGGGCCCGTCGAGCCGCGCACCACCAGCCGGGTCTCGAGGAGGCGGGCGTCGCCGACCGGCTCGTCGCCGTCCAGGCTCGTCAGCAGATCCACGACCGCGGTCTCCCCTGCCTCGACCAGCTGCGCGCGCACGGTGGTGAGCGCGGGCGAGATGAGCTCGCTGCCGAAGATGTCGTCGAACCCCGCCACGCTGAGGTCCTCGGGAACACGGACGCCCTGCTCGGCTGCCGCCTGCATCAGGCCGATCGCGATGAGGTCGTTGAAGGCGATGACGGCCGTCGGCCGGGCCGCCAGGACGCGCCGGTAGGCCGATCGACCGCCTTCGATGGTCGGCGGGTTGGGGCCGATCTCGACCACCGCGAAGCCGAGGCGCTCGCTCGCCTCGAGCATCCTCTCGAAGCGGCGCTCGCTGATCCAGGACGTCTCGGGCCCGGCGAGGTACACGATCGTGCGATGCCCGAGGCCGTAGAGGTGCTCGAGGAGCGCGGCGACACCCGTCTCGACGTCGGGGAGGACGCTCGGGACCTCGTCGACGGCGCGGTTGATGAGCACCACCGGCTTGCGCGAGGCGATCTCGGAGATCCGCTCGTCGGACAGTCGCGTCGTCGCCAGCACGATGCCGTCGACGCTCGGGATGAGGCGTTCGATGGTCTCCGCCTCGGTCTGGTCCGATTCCTGGGACTCGGCGATGACGAGCGTGTATCCGGCGGCGCTGGCCGCCTGCTCGGCTCCCCGCACGATGCCGAACACGACGGGGTTCGTGATGTCTGCCACGACGAGGGCGAGAGTCTGGCTGCGTCCCGTCGGCAGCGCCCGCGCCATCGGGTTGAATCTGAACTGCAGCCGCTGCGCCGCGGCGCGGATCCGCGCCTCTGTCGGCGCACTGATGCGGCCCGGCTTGGACAGCGCCCTCGATACCGTCGAGGGGTTGACCCCGGCGAGCTCGGCGATGTCGTAGATCGTCGCGGCGCCGCCGCGGCGCTTCAGCCGCGCGGCGAGCTCGAGGGGCAGAGGCTCATGGGTGCCGCCGGTCTCATCTGCCATGCTGTCCGATCCAATCCGGGATGCGGGTACGCGGTCCGTCCTTCGGCGCCGCCGGTACGGCGCCTGGCCTATTCTTCACCATCGTCGCGTCCGGCGGCGTCCGAGAGCCTCGGCGCGTTCGGCAGCTCCGGAGTCGCGAGCTGCTGCGCCGCGGACGACCGGAGAAGATCTCGTTCGGCGCTGTCCCCGGCGGGGCCCCGTCCGCCATCCCCGTCGTCGACCAGTGATCGGGGGTCCGGAGCGGCGCCGAGGCGCGACGAGCCGATGTCGACTCACGACCGACGACGCGCGTCGACGGTCGCGATGAACCGCTCGTCGGCCCCGAGAAGCGCGGAGAGCGACGCGACCGCCGAGCCCGTGGGGGTGTCCGCTGCGGGGCCCGCGACGAGTCCCGCGTCGGCCGCGGCCAGCCACACGCCGATCCCCACGGCGCAGCCGGCGGCCAACCGGCCCGCCGCGAGCTCCCGTTCAGCCACCGGGACGATGCGCAGGCGGATCTTCGTGGGGATGTCGGTGGCGATCTGAGCGAGCTCGTGCACGATGCGCGGGTTCTCGAACCGGCGGAGCAGCGCGGCACGATAGTCGTCCACCGCCAGCTCCTCAGGCAGGTGGCGCTGCGCCTCGTCCCAGAAGACCGTGACCGCGTGTCGGCACTCGGAGTCGGCGATGGCCTCGGCGACCGTGCGGTGCTCCCGCAGGCGACCGAGAGCCGACAGAAGCGTATGCGCCCCGTTCAGCAACCAGAGCTTGCGAGCCTCCCACGGCTCGATGTCGCTCACGAACAGTGCCCCTGCGCTCTCCCAGGCCGGCCGCCCCGCAGGGAAGTCGCCGCTGAGCACCCAGTCCCGGAACGGCTCGGTCACGACGGGGGCGCGGTCGCCGTACTCCCCGAACAGTGCGCTGACCTCCTCGGGACCCACGCGCGGGGTGATCCGGTCGACGGAGGTCGAGACGAACGAGACGTCCTGCTCGATCCAGGACGCCAGTGCGGGCGAGAGCTCGCGCGCCCAGGAGAGGATGCCGCGCCGAAGCCGCCCGCCGTTGTCGGGGATGTTGTCGCACGGCACCACCGCGAGTCCACCCGCTCGCCTCCGCCGGCGCAGCTCCAACGCCCACAGCAGACGTCCGAGAACGGATGACGGAACGATCGAGGCGATCGCCTCGCCACGGATCGCGGCGCGCAGGATCATGTCGTCGGCCACGACGACGGGGTCCGCCGTGTCGGGGCGGTCGCGCTCGTCGAGAAGGTAGGCGACCTCCGTGATGGTGAGCGTCACGATCGCCGTCGACGGTGCCGCGATCTCGGCCACGATGGACTCGCCGTCCTCCCCCGACCGGGCGGAGACGATGCTCTCGACGACCGCGGCGCGGTCGCCGTCGGCGTCCCGCTCCACGAGCGTGAACAGCCCGTCCTGCTCCGTCAGCGCCTCGGCGAGCGCGCTAGAGCGGCCGGTGTAGGCGGAGATGCCCCACTGGGACGCGTTAGAGGCCGCGCCGGTGTACCAGGCGGTGTGCGACCGGCTGAACGCGCCGAGACCGAGGTGGACGATGCGCACGGGCGGGGCGGGCGCCGTGCGCCGCAGCGAAGAGGTTGCGAGAGTCACAGCTTGAACACCCGCCTGGGCTGCGCGGTGACGGAGTCGATGATGATGCGCTCGGCGTCAGCGAGCCGCAGCCGCCCTTCCGACACCAGGCGCGCGAGGAATGCGGCATCCGCACGACGGGCCGTGTCATGGCGCGCGGGGATGGACAGGAACGCCCGGGTGTCATCGACGAACCCCGAGCCGCGTGAGAAGCCCGCGGTCTCAGTCACCGCCGAGCGGAACCGCGCCATCGCGTCGGGCGCGTCGAGGAACCACCACGGCGCACCGATGTACACCGAGGGGTAGAAGCCTGCGAGGGGCGCGAGCTCGCGCGAGTAGACCGTCTCGTCGACGGCGAACAGCACCAGGTGGAAGCCCGGGGCGGTGCCGAACCGCTCGAGGAGCGGACGCAGACCGCGGACGAAGTCCGTCCGCACCGGGATGTCATGGCCGGTGTCGGGACCGTGCTCGCGCAGCGTCGCACGGTGGTGGTTGCGCAGCACCCCGGCGTGGACGGTCATGACCAGTCCGTCCTCGACGCTCATGCGCGCCAGCTGGAAGAGCATGTGCGCCCGAAACAAACGCCGGTCGTCGGCCGAGGAGGTGCCGGCCAGCACCCGGGCGAACAGCCGATCCGCCTCGACCGCGTCGAGGTCGATCGTGACGGGGTCCTCCACGCCGTGGTCGGCCGAGACGGCCCCCGCCGCGAGGAAGTGCTCGCGCCGCTGCTGCAGCGCGGCGAGATAGCCGGGGAAGTCGGCCCGCGACCCTGTCGCACCGAGGAGGCGCTCGACGTCCGTGACGAAGGCCGCCGCATCCGGGTCGACGTAGCGGTCGGGGCGGAAGGTCGGCAGGACGCGTCCCGGAAGCTCCCGCGCGACGACACGGTGGGCGGCGAGGTCGTCCAACGGATCGTCCGTGGTGGCGAGCACCTCGATTCCGAAGCGCTCGAACAGGGAGCGAGGGCGGTTCTCGGGGCGAGCGAGCCAGCGGTCGATCTGGTCGTACACCTCGTCGGCGTTCTCCGGCGAGGGCACGGCGTGAACCCCGAGAATTCCGCTCAGCTCCTCCTCCAGCCAGTAGCCCGATGCCGTTCCCGCGAACGCGTGCCAGTGCGCGGAGAGGATGCGCCAGACCTCGCGGGGGTCGGCGGGCGCTCCGCCGACCCCCAGTCGCGCCAGCTCGATGCCCGAGGCGTGCAGCAGGCGGGTCACGTAGTGATCGTGGGTAACGAGGAGGTCGGCCGGGTCGGCGAAGGACCGGTCCTCCGCCAGCCACTCGACGGGGACGTGGCCGTGCGGCGAGATGATGGGGGCGTCGGCGACCGCCTCGTACAGCGAACGCGCCGTGCCCCGCGTGCGGTTGTCGGCGGGGAGCAGCCGGTCGGGATCACGCGGCGATGACTGGAGCATGCCCGTCAGTCTTCGTGTGCCACACGACTTTGTCAACCGATTGCACCCTTCCTTTCAGGGCATAGACGTGGAGCATAGTGCGGAAAATGCAATCGCTTGCCAAAACTGCTTGAGAGTGGTTGACTGCCGGCGACCGCCGCAACGCCGCGCACCTGGCACTGCGGCCCGAACGAAGGCAGCACCTCCATGCGGATCGATAAGGCAGAGGTCATCGTCACGAGCCCCGACCGGAACTTCGTGACCCTCAAGCTCACCACGGACGACGGTCTCACGGGACTCGGCGACGCGACCTTGAACGGACGCGAGCAGGCTGTCGTGGCCTACCTCGCGGAGCATGTCGTGCCCCTGCTGCTCGGACGCGACGCCTCGCGCATCGAGGACACGTGGCAGTTCCTCTACCGCTCGGCGTACTGGCGCCGCGGGCCGGTGACGATGGCCGCCATCGCCTCCGTCGACATGGCGCTGTGGGACATCAAGGGCAAGGCGGCCGGGATGCCGGCCTATCAGCTGCTCGGGGGCGCCTCGCGCACCGGGCTGCTCGCGTACGGCCACGCGAGCGGCCGCGACGACGAGGAGCTGTTCGACTCGGTCCGCGCGCACCAGGAGAAGGGCTACCGGGCGATCCGCATTCAGTCGGCGGTACCGGGTCTGAAGTCGATCTACGGCATCGCCTCCAACGCGACCTACGAGGGCAACGCCGGCGTGCGCTACGACCACGAGCCCGCCCAGCGTGGCGGGCTGCCGAACGAGGAGGACTGGGACACCCGCAGCTACCTGCGCCACATCCCGACCGTCTTCGAGGCTGTCCGGAGCGAGTTCGGACCCGCACTGCCGCTCCTCCACGACGGCCACCACCGCATGACCCCGATCCAGGCCGCACAGCTGGGCAAGTCCCTCGAACCGTACGACCTGTTCTGGCTCGAGGACTGCACCCCGGCCGAGAACCAGGAGGCGCTCCGCCTCGTGCGCCAGCACACCACGACGCCGCTCGCCATCGGCGAGATCTTCAACACCGTCTGGGACTACCAGCAGATCATCCGCGAGCAGCTGATCGACTACGTCCGCTCGGCCGTGACCCACACCGGCGGCATCACGCACCTGAAGAAGGTCCTCGACTACGCCTCGCAGTACCAGATCAAGTCCGGGATGCACGGACCGACGGACATCTCCCCCGTCGGCATGGCGGCGGCGATGCACCTGGGCCTCGCCATCCACAACTTCGGCATCCAGGAGTACATGGCCCACGGCGCGAAGACCGACGCGGTCTTCCAGCAGTCCTTCACCTGGCAGGACGGCCTCCTGCACCCGGGGGACGAGCCCGGCCTGGGCGTCCAGCTCGACCTGGACGAGGCCGGCAAGTACCCCTATATCCGGGCCTACCTGCCGTACAACCGGCTGGCTGACGGCACCGTCCACGACTGGTGAGCGACACCTCGCGCCTGCGGCGGCCACTGCGGGCGATCCAGCAGATCCAGCTCGGGACCGTCACGGGAACCGAGCGGCAGGCTCGTGAGACCCTCGACGCGATCGTCGCGGCCGGATACGAGGGCATCGAGGTGAACGGCTTCATGACACGGCGCACGCCGCTCCTGGTCCGCGCGCTCACCCGAGCCGCCGGGATGCCCGCCGGGCGCGGCGGCGCGCTCGACTGGCCGGCGCTGCTCGCCCGCACGCCGCTGCGAGTCGTCGCCCTGCACGAGGACCTCGGCGGCATCGAGCGGGAGCCGGAGGCCATCGCCCGGCGGGCGGGGGCGCTGCGCACCGAGAGGGTGGTGGTGACCGGCATGTATCGCTTCGACTTCTCCGACCCCGCGGCGATCGCCGACCTCGCTCGGCGCCTCAACGAGGCGGGACGGCGACTGGGGAGGCTCGGCCTGCGCCTGCTGTACCACAACCACAACGTCGAGCTCCGGCGCCTGCCCGACGGCCGCACGGCTTACGATCTGCTCGTGGCAGAGACCGACCCCGAGCAGGTGGGGTTCGAGTTCGACTGCTACTGGCCGGCGGTGTCGGGGGCCGACCCGGTCGGCATGCTGACCTCGCTCGACGATCGCGTCGATCTCGTCCACGTCACCGACCGCGGCGCGCGTCGGCGGGGAAGCTCGCTCACCCCCATCGACCGGGCGGACAGCGTCGAGCTCGGGCTCGGCAACCTCGACGTCGAGGGCATCGTGGCCCAGGCGACGCGGGCCTCGGCCCACGCAGTCATCGTCGAGACGCATCGGAACTGGATCGACGGCTCGCCCGTGGCGAGCCTCCGGCTCAGCTCGCAGCTGCTGAACCGGCTGCTGCCTGACCCCGCCGAGGCGTGATCTGCGGTACCGCCGCCGAGCGACTCAGCCGAGCAGGTCGCCCATCTGCTTGGCGATGAGCGTGGTCGCGGTGCGCGGGCTCAGGCGCGAGAGGCGGTCCATCGCCGCGGCATCCGATCCGATCGTGGCGCGGTAGGAGCCCTTCTCGATGGCCCGCACGATGACGCGCGCGGCCTCCTCCGGGCTGGTGGTCTTGTAGGCGGGCGCCTCCGTGACCGCTCCCCCGGCAAGCCCGACCCCCGAGTTGGCGGCGATGTCGGTGCCGATCGCCCCCGGGAAGATGACCGTCACGGCCACCCCGGTGTTGCGCAGCTCGGCGTAGAGCGCCTCGGTGAGCACTTTGACCGCGGCCTTGGATGCGCCGTACACCGCCTGCCCGGGGACGGGGGCGTAGGAGCCCATGCTCGCGACGTTGACGAGAGAGGCCGCAGGCCGCGCCGTGAGGACCGGGAGGAACGCCTTGACGGTGTTCATCGTCCCCCAGAAGTTCACGCTCATCACCTTCTCGATCTCGGCGAAGTCCAGATCGGCCACGCGGACGAACTTCTGGATCACCCCGGCCACGTTGACGAGCCCGTCGACGGCGCCGTGCGCGGCCGCGACCACCTCGGGCAGCGCCGCGACAGCCGCACGGTCGGTGATGTCCAGCAGGTGCGAGCTGAATCGCTCCGATGCCACCGCCAGGCGCGCGGTCTCGGCGAGACCCGCCTCGTTCAGATCGACACCGGCCACCTGCGCGCCCTGCGACAGCAGGCGCAGCGTCACCTGCCGCCCGATGCCGTTGCCCGCGCCCGTCACGACGAACGTCTTGCCAGCGATGTCCATGGGTCTCCTTCGTGGATGACGGCATCCGGCACGCCCCTGCCCGGGTCTCCACCTCACGGCAACCGGTTGTTCTCGATAAATTGTAACCAGCACGGTTACCGTCGGCAAGCGCGCGTCGGCAGCTAGCCGCCGCCTGCTGACGCAGCATTGTGCAATTACTTAGCCTGCGGCTAACCTTTTGAGACATCCCCGAGAGGAAACCGATGACCGACTCCATCGACACAGGCGAGACCGACCTCGACGCGCTGCGTCAGACCTATAGGCGCGAACGCGACCGGCGGCTGAGGCCGGACGGCCCCGGCCAGTACCGCCGGGCGGCAGGGAGCTTCGGCTTCTCCATCGCCGACCCCTGGACGCCCCGTACCGACCGCACGGCGGTGACCGACGCGGTCGAGGTACTCGTCGTCGGCGCCGGTTTCGGCGGGCTGCTCACTGCCTCGCGGCTGCGGGCGGCGGGCTTCGACGACATCCGCCTCATGGACGAGGCCGGAGACGTCGGCGGCACCTGGTACTGGAACCGCTACCCCGGCATCCACTGCGACGTCGAGGCATCCGTCTACATGCCACTGCTGGAGGAGATCGGCTCCGTGCCGGAGTGGCGGTACGCCCCGGGCGACGAGATCCGCCGCCACGCCGAGGCGATCGCCCGCCACTTCGACCTCTACCGCGACACCCTGTTCCACACTCGGGCCACCTCTCTCGCGTGGGATGAAGCGGAGGAGGTGTGGACCGTCGAGACCGACCGCGGCGACCGGTTCACCGCGCGGTATGTCATCGTCTCGTCGGGGACGCTGAGCGAGCCGAAGCTCCCGGGCATTCCCGGGATCGAAGGCTTCCGCGGGCACACCTTCCACACCAGCCGCTGGGACTACGGCTACACGGGAGGCGACAGCACAGGAGGACTCACCCGCCTCGCCGACAAGCACATCGCGATCGTGGGGACAGGCGCGACGGGCCTGCAGGTAGTCCCCCACCTCGCCGAGGCGAGCGGGCACCTGTTCGTCTTCCAGCGGACCCCGTCGACGGTCGACGTACGGGACAACCGGCGCACCGATCCCGCATGGGCCGCCAGCCTGCGCCCCGGATGGCAGCGTGAGCGGATGGACGACTTCCTCGCCGTCCTCGCCGGCGAGAAGGAGGGTCCGGGCCTCGTGGACGACGGCTGGACCCGGACGGCCCACCTGCAGCGTCCGGTCCTCTCCGGCGCCGACTCCGGTTCGGGCGCCCTCGAGGAGGAGCTCGTCGACGCGCACGAGATGAGCCGCATCCGCCGTCGCGTCGACGAGGTCGTGACGGACCCTGAGACGGCAGCCAAGCTCAAGCCGTGGTACCGCTACATGTGCAAGCGACCGGGGTTCAGCGACACCTACCTGGAGTCCTTCAACCGGCCGAACGTGACGCTCGTCGACACCGCGGATGCTGGCGGCATCACGCGCGTGAGCGGGACCTCGGTGTTCGTCGGCGACGAGGAGTTCCTCGTCGACGCCATCGTGTTCGCGACGGGCTTCGAGGTCGGCATCTCGGGCGTCGTCTCGGGCACCCTGCCGGTCACCGGGCGCGGCGGCCGGTCGCTCCTGGAGAGCTGGGCCTCCGGGCCGCGCACGTTGCACGGCTTCTACAGCCATGGCTTCCCGAACCTCATCCACCTCGGCGCGTTCCAGAACGCGAACTCGGTGAACTTCGTCCACATCCTGCAGGATCAGGCGGACCACATCGCAGCGGTCCTCGCCGGGGCGCGTTCGGCGGGGGCGGGCATCGTGGAGCCGACGGCAGAGGCGGAGCAGGAGTGGGTCGACGAGGTGGCCCGCACCTCTCGCGACAGTTCCGCCTTCCAGGCTGCCTGCACGCCGGGCTACTACAACGCCGAGGGGGCGAGGCCGATCAGCGGGACCTACAGCCCGGGTCCGATCGCCTTCCGTCGCGTCCTCGAGCGATGGCGCACCGATCGGATGCACGAGGTCTTCTCCGAGGCCGCGGTCTCGCGGACGGGGGCCCCGGCGTGAGGCGGCTCGCCGTCGCCGCCGCCCTCGGGACCGTGGGAGTACTCATGACGGGCTGTGTCGGCGGGGGCGACGCTGCAGTGCCCGCGGGCGGCGCCGGCACCGAGTCGGCGGGTACGTCGCGGACCCGGACGATCCAGGCGGAGCGGCTCCTCCAGGTGACGCAAGTGCACGAGAGCACCGGGATGACGCTGCTCGAGGGCCCCGTGCTCGACGACGAGGGGCGGCTGTACGTCGTCGACGTGACGGCACCACCAGGGGCGCCCAAGGTGCTGCGGGTGGACCTCCACGACGAGACGGTCGAGTCGATCTACACCGATGAGAGCAGCGCGCTCACCTCCGCGCAGTTCAGCCCCCACGACGGCCGGCTCTACGTCACCGACGATCTCGGCACGATCCGCGCGATGACCCCCGATGGGGAGGACGCCGTGGTGTTCTTCGTGGGTGACGCGGCGGGGATACCGCTGGCACCGGACGACATCTCTTTCGATGCCGACGGTCACCTCTACGTGACCGACACCCGCGGTGCGCAGGACCCGTACTGGGAAGCATCCGGGCGACTGATTCGCATCGATCGGGACGGCGCGAACGTCTCGGTGCTCGCTGAGGGCCTCGCGGCTCCGAACGGGATCGCCTTCACCCCGGCGGGTGATGCGCTCTGGCTGAGCCACAACACCGGCAGCGCCGTCGACGTGCTGCGGCTCGACGAGACCGGCACCGCGGTGAGCACGGCACATCCGGGATTGCGGCCCGATGTCGGCATCGCGCAGGTGGACTCCCTCGCGACGGATGCCGCCGGCAACCTCTACCTCGGTCTGCACAACCGCCCGGCGATCCTCGTATACGACCGGTACGGAGAGCACCTGGCGACCGTGGCTGCACCGACGGACGACGCAGACGTGACCTCCGCCACCAACGTCGCGATATCCCCCGACGCGACGACCGCGTACGCGACCTTCAGCGGCCCGGGAGGAGGGTACATCTACACCTTCGAGGCTCTGGCGAGCGGCATCCGCTCGTCCAACGGCGGATGAGGGGTGTCCAGCGAGGCCCTCTGGCGGGTCCCGCATGCCCTCGCGTTGGACGCCTTCCGAGCATGCTCGGAAGGGGTCGAGGAGCCGCTAGCGTAGCCACATGACGGATTCGGCGGCTGCGGAGCTGCGTGAGAGGATAGATGCTCTCGCGGTGGCGATCTCTGTGCGCTCGCTGCCACGGATCGTCGGGACGCTGCTGAGCACGAGGCTCACCCTCACGCAGGTGAAGCTTCTCAGCACGATCGTTCTCGCTGAGAGCATCACGCTCTCCTCACTCGCGGAGCAAAGCGGGGTGTCGCTCCCCACGATCTCCAAGCTCGTCGACCGCCTCTCGCACGTCAAGCTGGTCGAACGCAGCGCGGATCCCGACGATCAGCGTGTGCGGCGGGTCCGGCCCACTCCGCTCGGGCGCCGAGTGATGGGGCGCATCGTGGGTCCGCATCCGGCTCTCGGGGCCGACGTCATCGCCGGCCTGAGCGTCGACGAGCTCCGGGCGCTCGAAACCGGAATGCGAGCGGTCAATCGCGAACTGCAGCGCCTGGCCTCTTCCTGAGCTGAGTGCGGGTCAGGCGGCGCCCGTGTTCCTTCACCCGACCGCAGCTCCGCGCTGAGCACGCCAGCGACCTGGCACCGGCAAGGCCCTGCGGCGTGCCGAGATCACTTGGCGATCAGGTTGAGTCGCGCGTTAAGTGCGGCGACCTGCTCGATGGGAACTCCCCCCGCCTGCGTGATCAACTTCTCCACGCTCATCCGGTCGATGATCGCCTGCATCGCAGGCGGGATGTCGACACCGCGGCCGACCTCGCCGCGGCTGGTCGAGACTACCTCCAGGACCGACGCGATCACACGAGCGCCCTCCTCCGACTGGCGGATGTCGCCGAGCGAATCCCGGATCGAGAAGTGGCCGTCGGGGGTCGGCAACGGTGCGTCGTCGAACCAGTTCGCGATGCCAGTCGTGGGCATGATGGCTTCGTCCGGGACCTCGTCGACCTTGTGAAGGGTGATCGTGTCCGTGGCGTGGCCGGACCGTGCGGTGATCTCATGGTCACCGGTCAGGGGCACCTCGAAGCGGAACGCCCGTGCGCCCGACGTCGTCCCGACCTCGACGCCATCCACCAGAAGGCTCACCTGCGGCTGATTGGAGTACACGACCACCTCCGTGATGTCCTCCGCGCGAGCCGCGCGGCGCCGTCCCGCAACGTGGACGAAAGGCTGGCGCGCCCATGCCGCCTTGTAGACGTAGAACGCATCCTTCTTCACCGTCCGGTCGAACGACACCAGCCCCTTCTGATTGCGACCGGCGACTCCGCCCTCGTCGCGACCGGCCGAGCCGAAATCGGCGAGATTCCAGACATGCGTGGCCCACAGCCAGGGCCGCTCCTCGATCATCGAAACCATGTGCTCGTGGTACAACGCCTGGTAGCTCTCGGTGTAGTCCCCCTTCACGGGATGGGCGGACTGGAACCGCCCATTCGCGTCGGCACCATACTCCGACAGACCGATCGCGACGTCGGGGTACGAGGCGTGGAAGTCATCGAGCCACGTATCGTTGTCGGCCGGCTCGCCTACGTACCACCCGAAGTACAGGTTGTACGACATGACGTCGGGGAGGGTGACGAGCGGGTGGTCGGTCTCGAGAAGGAACAGGTTCGCCATCGCCGTCAGCCGTGTGGGGTCGAGACGGTGCGCGAGGTCGTTGAGCTCGTGGTGGGCCGCGATCACATCATCGCCTGCACCGGCGAGAGTGATCTCGTTCGACAGCCCCCAGCAGACGATGCTCGCGTGGTGGCGGTTCTGCACGATCAGTTCCGTGAGCTGGTCGCGGGCGTTGCCGACCGCCCCGGGTAGGAAGACCGTGATCTGCGGGATCTCAGCCCAGACGACGAGGCCGATCTCGTCGCACAGATCGTAGAACCGCTGGTCGTGCTGATAGTGCGCGAGCCGGACCGTGGTCGCGCCGATCTCACGGATCAGCGCGAGGTCGGTCTGCATCATCTCCTCGGTGATCGCATTGCCCACACCTTCGAAGTCCTGGTGACGAGAGACACCGCGCAACGGGTACTCCTCGCCGTTGAGCAGGAACCCGCGCTGCGGGTCGACCTCGAACTCCCGACAGCCGAACCGCAGCTCGACCGCGTCGATCACGACGTCGCCATCGAGCAGCTCGGCGCGTGCGGTATAGAGATGCGGATCGCGCAGACCATGCCAGCGGTGCACCTGCGCGATCGTCAGAGCAGCCGATGCTTCCCCTGCCGCGACGGGGACGACCGTCGACCCCTCGCCGTCGACGACGAAGCGCACGAGTGCCGCGCCCGCCCCCTCGCCGACGACGCGCGCACGCAGCGCGACCTCTGCCCGTTCTCCCGTGAGCGTCGGGGTGACGATCAACCCCGGGCCTCCGCGGTCGTCCAGGGCGAAGTGGGTCGCGGCGATGCTGATCTGCTGCACGGCGCGGTAGATGCCGCCGTAGAACGTGAAATCGGCTTGCTGCGGGTACACGGATTCGTTCGCTGCGTTGTCGACGACGATCACGAGAGTCGCCTCACCGTCGACGAGATGCTCGGTGAGGTTCACTCGGAACGCTGAGTACCCGCCGTCGTGGCGCGTGAGCTGCTGTCCGTCGACGAACACCTGGGCCGATGAGTTCACCCCGGTGAACTCGACCCAGGTCTCGACGGCGCCCGGCGCGGCAGTCACCCGCCGCGCATATGTCGATCGACCGCGACGATACGCACCGCCCGTCTGCCCGTCCACGGCATTCCATGTGTGCGGAAGAGTGATCGACGACCCCGCCGCGACCACCTCGTCCCAGTCGGCGCCCGGAAGCGCCAGGGGCGCGAACGCCCACCCGTCGAGGATTGGCGTGACCCTGCGGGCGGAACGGGCGGAAGTCTCGGACATGCGTGGTCTCCTTTGGCACACGGTGCACCGGCCGACACCGGGCGACTCCCACGCTAGGACGCCGGTCGTCGAGGTGATAGAACAGGTCACGCAAGAGCAGTACTCGTCGCGCAGGAGCGGCATCCGCCCCGAAAGGGGGTCACCATGAAGACGACAGGCGACGGAGCAGCCGGCGTCAGCGTGGTCGCCGACGCGCTCGCCGAGGTGTTGAGCTGTCCGGTCACGGTCACATCCGACATCACGACGGCTCTGACCGCATTTCAGAGCGCTCATTGCCTCGATCCGCTGATCCAGCCTGCCTTCACCGCTGCTGCACTGCGTGAGTTCGTGGAAACCGTTCCGGCTCAGGTCGTCCACGAGATCGAAGAGCCCCTCGGGATGGCTGTGGCCGTCGCGCGATGGGATGACCACCTGCTCCTCATCGGTCCCTACACGCACGGCCAGATGTATCCAGGTACGGCCGAGGAGCTGATGAGCCGGCTCGCCATCCCCGCCGCGTATCTGCCGGCATACAAGCTGTATCGGACCCGCTACGCGATCGTCGACAGCGAGTACGTGCACCGCAGCGCGTCGGCCGCGCTGCGCGCAGCCGGCAGCGAGGACATCCGCGGCACGCTGCAGCATGTGAAGGCCGAGGGCGGAACGATCGGGCCCGGACAAGCCGACGCGCCGCAATCGGCGTCGTTCGCGGTGATCGACGAGAGGTATCGGCAGGAGCAGGACTTCATGGATGCCGTCGCCGACGGCGCGACGGATCGCGCGCTGGCGGCGCTCCACGGGCTGTCGGGGATGCCCCGCATCAGCGGCTACCTCAACACGCCTTTCCTCGGCGCGACGATCCTGCGCGTCATGGCGCGTGTCGCGGCTCAGCGCGGGGGTCTGCCGCCGGTGACGATCGATGCGATCTCGCAGGAGTACGCCCAGCGTCTGCACCGTGTGGGGCACACCTCTGACCCGCGCCATGCCGTGGGTTTCACGTCGCAGATGGTGACCGACTTCTGCGATGCGGTGCGGCGTCATCGACAGCGCGGCTACCCTCCCCTGGTGCGCCGCGTCACGGACGAGGTCGATCTGCATCTGAGCAGGTACCCCTCGGCCACCGATCTGGCCAAGCGTCTCGGGGTGTCGACGTCGACGTTGGCACGGCGGTTCAAGGAGGCGACAGGCACCACGCTCGCAGGATACGTTGCCCAGCGGCGCGCAGAGCGGGCGGCGAGACTGCTCGCCACGACGACGCAGAGTGTGCGCGACATCGCGATGTTCGTCGGATATGACGATGCCAACTATTTCGTCAAGGTCTTCCGCGCCGAGTACGGAATGACGCCCACGGCATACCGCGATGCACACGCGAGATGACCGAGGGTGCGGAGGGGCGCTGCAGCGCCCCTCCGCACCCTCATGGCCTGACGGCAGCCCGCTGCCGTCAGGCGATCGTCTCCACCGGCTTCCCCGCCTGCAGCTCGGTCTTGCGGATCGCCACGCGCTTCTGGACCTCGATCATCTCCGCACGGTCCAGCGTGTAGCCGCGCATCGCGAAGAGGGTGCAGACCCACCCCAGGATCGGCAGGCCGAAGAACAGCAGGACCGTCATGAGGAGGATCGCAGTGCTCGGGTTGTCGGTCGGCTGAGGCATGACGGTTGAGAAACCGATCAGCGCGACCGCGCCGAGTGCGAGCGTCGAACCGAGCGACGAGATGATCTGGTCGACGAAGTTGTAGGTCGCCGAGACGGTGGCGGGCAGGAACTTACCCGAGCGGTCGAGCTCGTGGTCGATGACGTCCGCGCGCATCGCGCCTCCCGCGACCGTGACCACCATGGTCGCGCCGTTGAGAAGCAGGTACACGAGGAAGAACACGATGGTGAGCGGCAGGCTTCCGAGCACCGATCGCAGGTCCACAACCAGGCAGAACGCCGCGAGCACGGCGGCGAGGATGAGGCATATCCAGGTCCATGTCACGGTCGCGGCCTTCGACCCGTGTTTTCCCGTATAGCGGGCACCGAAGATCGCGAACACGATGCCGGGGAGGATGGCGACCAGACTGAGGGTGGTGCCGAGCTGCATGTTGCCGAGCAGGATCCCCCACATCAGGGTTCCGATCACGGCCTGGGACTTCACGACCTGCGCGAGCTTGTCGGACGCACCGCTGATCAGGTAGCGCAGGAACGCACCGTTGTGGGCGAGCACGTTCCACATGTCGCGGACCGAGACGGCGGCGTCCTTCTTGCTCGCGGCGATGTGGGTGAAGCTCTCCGGCTTGTCGACGCGAGCGACGCCGATGCAGGCGAGGATCTGGAAGACCAGCGAGCAGGCCAGGTATGTGATGGCGGTCTCGCTGAGCATGCCGACCGTGAACTCGTTGCCATGGCGCGGCAGGAAGACGAGCGTCGAGATGATGGTGAAGATCGAGGGGACCAGGTAGGCGTATACCGTCGCCCACACCTGCACCGTCGGCCGCTGGCGCGGGTCGTTGGTGAGCACCGGCCCCGACATCTGCCCGGCGATGTCGCTCATCGATGAGCCGACGATATAGACCAGATAGAGAACGATGAAGAACACCGCGCCGAGGCCGGCGTTCGAGCCCCAGACGAACAGCATCAGGATGGCCAGCGAACGGATCGCCCAACCGGTGAGCATGAAGAATCGCAGCTTGCCGAACCGGAAGCGCATCCTCTCGATGACGAGCCCGACGAGCGGATCGACCACGCCGTCGAACACTCGGGTGACCGTGAGAATGACTCCCGCGGCCGCGACCGCAATGCCGTAGCCGGCATTCTGCAGGTAGCTCATGAGCCCGACGAGGACGTAGAAGATCATCGCTGACCCGTTGTTTAACTGGGAGAAGGCGATCTCCCACGTTCGAGCCCGGCGATACTCCACGCCGTCGGCTTCGCTCGCTGTCTGCTTGGATATACGCACCATCGCGTCAACACTCCTTCGGGTGATCCTCGGCTGCCGCGGACCGTTCCGATCGGCACAACCGGGGACAGCGCCCACAGTAGGAGTCGTGCGGCGAGGAAGAATAGAAGCAGAGCGCGGCGAATAGAACCAAGAGCGCACCCGTTTGCCGCCGTTCCCTGCGGGGCGTCGCGCGGCTCATCCGAGGACCGTCCTGACGATCACGTCTCGCCTGCGGGATCGATCAGGCCGTCAGATCCTCCACACGCAACGTGCGGCCACCGTACGCGGCATGTCCGAAGCTCTGCGGTCGCCCGGACGCGTCCGGTCCGAACAGGATCCGTGCGCCATCCGCAAGCCCCGACCAGCACAGACGCAGTCGCATCTCCCCGACGTCGCCGCCGGTCAGGGCGAGGTCGGCTTCGTACACGGTGCCGTCGACCATCGAGGCGATGCTCCTTTCGTAGCCGTTGTAGAAGCGCGTCCCGTCGTCGCTGAAACCGACGAACCTCAGCTCAGTGCGGGACGCGGAGCCGGGGTGCGCCACCGCTTCACGCTCGTACTCGACGTGGCCGGAGTGTCGTCCGGCGATCCGGGTGGAGCGCACGTCGCTGTCGCGCGCCGCGAGGGCGGCCGCGGCGCGCTCGCCGCGGATGCCGTAGGGAACGTCCGGCACGGCCGTCGCGGGCACCGTCTCCGATGGGACGTGGTCGAGGAGGCGGGCCACGCGGATACGCATGACCGGCTCGGCACCACCGCGACCACTGCCGCGCAGTGTCTCCATCCACATGACCCGCGTGCCATCGGGATGCCACGACATCGGCGAGCAATAGACCCACGCCTCATCCTCATCGTTCAGGGCGACGCCGACATATCCGGGATCGGTCGAGGAGCGCTCGATGTCGACGAGGACCGGGCCGATGCTGCCTGGCCGGAACTCACGCACGCCGCCCACTGCGTAGACGTATGCCGCCCACGCGAGGTCCCGCCCGACGAGGCTGGAGTACGGACGTGGCACCAGACCGAGCACTGCGAGATCGGTGGCGGCTGACGCCCGGGTGGACATCACGATGCCTAGCTTCTCGTCGGGCGAGAAGATCGTCGTCTCGTCGTAGCCCGGGGAGCGCGTGACCGGGGTCACGAGTGGAGCGCCGAGATCCTGAACCACCGAGTCGGTCAGCAGCTGCCCGCCGTCTCCGACCGCGGAGATGGCGCTGCCGCCGCGCACGAACTGCTTGACCTCGCCTCCCAGCGCCGGCTCGACGAGGCTGAATCCCTCGCGATCCGGGTCGGGTCGGAGCGCTCCGGCGCCGCTGATCAGTATCGCGTCGTCGATGAGGTAGCCGTCCCGCTGACGGCGCAGGCGGCCCAGCGCGGCAAGGGCTGTGAAATCCTTGCGCAGTGACGTCCAGGCGATGTGGTCGCCGTCGGGCGACACGATTATCTCAGACCAGTGGTGCGAGACCCGTGGATCGCCCGTCAGGTTCCAGGGGTACTCGACGCGGTGAAGCTCGACGGTCTCAGCCGCGTCGAGGTCAGGGCTCGCCTCGAGGACGTAGTCGCCGAGCAGCACTCTGCGGTTGTCGGTGAAGGGCATGTGACGGATGCCGTTGGCGGTGGCGGACTGCGGGATCGGTCCGGAGAAGATCTCCCGGTGCTCCGAGCCGTCGTCGTTCGCGACGACGGCTCGGTACCAGTCCTGATCGACGGGGTCGCCTTCGCGGCGACACAAGGCGAACACCCGCCCCGAAAACGTGTATGTCGCGGAGAGGGGTCGAGCCCCCGGGGGCAAAGGGACGTCGGAGATCTCGATCCTTCCGAACTCGGTGGTCGACAGCTTCATCGATGCGTTCCATTCCCGGGTGCGCCGGCGGTGAACACCGACGCCGCCGGCGCATCCGTATCAGAGGGTCTCGCCCGCGTCGGCGAGGATTGTGGTTCCGGTCATGATGATCGACAGGTCGCTCGCGGCGAACAGCACGACCCTGGCGATGTCGTCGGGCGTGCCGACACGGCCGATGAGGCTCTGCGTCATCGCGCTCGGCACGCTGCTCGGTTCGGTCCCGGCCTCGGCCGTCGCGGCCATCGCCGCCTGGGCGGCCGCGATGTTCCCCTCGGTCGGCACGTAGCTCGGGGCGACACCCAGGACCCGGATTCCCTGAGGGGCCAGCTCCAGCGCGAGCTGGCGGGTGAGACCACGTGCGGCATGCTTCGACGCGACATACGCGGAAAGCCCCTGCGCCACACCGCGGAATCCCGCGGTCGAGACGATGTTGACGATCACGCCGCCCGTGTCCATCCGGCGCGCGGCCTCCCGCGCGCCGTTGCGGACGCCGCGCGTATTCACCGCGAACACGGCCTCCCACAGCTCGTCGGACATCTCCAGCAGAGGTGCGCTGGGGAAGATGCCCGCGTTGTTGATCCAGATGTCGACGCCGCCGAGCGCTGCGACGACCTCGTCGGTCGCCGCGGTCACGGACGCGGCATCCGTCACGTCCATGGCCACGCCCACGGCGCGACCACCGTGACGCGCCTCGATGGCCGCGGCCGCTTCGGCCGCGGCGGCGTGGTCGAGGTCCGCGATCGCGACCGACGCCCCCGCCTCAGCGAGGCGCAGGGCGATCGCCTTTCCGAGACCCTGCGCACCTCCCGTGACGATGGCTCGCCGGCCGGCGAGTGAGAGGAGATCGGCGAGTGACTGAGCCGAGACGTCGGCGAAGGGGAAGGACATCGGTGTCTCCGTTTCGGATGAGCTGATCAAGCCAGGCTGTTGCGCTTCGCGACCGCGCCGAGCCAGCCGAGGCTCGGCTTCGGTGAGCGGACGAAGGTGTCGCGGTCGACGGCGATGAGGCCGAAGGTCGGCTCCCAGTGGCCCCATTCGAAGTTGTCCAGCAGCGACCAGTGAAGGTAGCCGCGTACTTCGATGCCGTCGGCGATCGTGCCCAGGAGCCCCTGCAGCGCGGCGCTCGTGTAGCGGATCCGTTGGCTGTCATCGGCGGTGGCGATGCCGTTCTCGGTGACGACGATCGGCGTGTGATCGCTCACCTGCCATGCGTGGCGCACGGCCATGGCGAGCGAGTCGGGCCGGAACGCGGTGCCGACGAGGGTGTTGTCAGGGTGCGGCGGGTGCGGCACGAGTCCGTTCGCGTCGACCTGCTGCGACGAGTAGGCCTGCACGCCGACGAAATCGTCGCCACGGCTGCCTTCCCAGTACACGTCCTCCTTGCCGTAGCGGATCTCGAGGAGCTTCTCCTCGCCCCCCGGGGCCGCAGTCAATGCGCCGGCGGCGATGGTCCAGCCGACGTTCGCGTCGGTGCGTGCGCGGACGATGTCGCGTGCGGCGCGGTGGATGCGGGTGAACAGGCGGCCGATCTCGGGGTCGGCGTACGTGAGGAACTCGCTGTGGGTCTGCTTCTTCTGCTCATCGCCGTCTGCCTCAACAGTCGGGCTCGTCCAGTCGCCACCGGAAGCGGCGAGGTGCCGCATCGCCGTCATGATCGCGGCCTGCATGTTGGGCTCGTTCATGGTGACGACCCACTCGACGCCGTCGAGGATCGTGCAGGCCTGCTCGACGTAGGCGCAGAACAGCTCCTCGGCCTCCGACGACTCCCACCCTCCGAGGGCGGCGAACCACTGCGGCGTCGTGAAGTGCTGCAGGGTGACGACCGGGGTGACTCCGAGTTCGAGGCAGAAGTCGATCATGCGCCGGTAATGCGCCAGCTCGGCCTTGGAGAAGTGTCCGCGGACGGGCTCGATCCGGGACCATTCGAGGCTGAATCGGTAGGACGTCAGCCCCGCGTCGGCGAGCAGCTGAATGTCCTCGCGGTAGCGATGGTAGCTGTCGACGGCGTCGCCGGAGAGCTCCATGCCCGGCATCACCTGCTCGCGCGCCCACCAGTCGCTGTTGACGTTGTTGCCCTCGATCTGGTGGCCCGCGGTGGCCGCGCCCCAGAGGAATCCGTCGGGGAAGTTCGTCATGCTTTGCTCCTTGTTCACCTTGCTGTGGACGGTCAGCGCGCGCCGACCGCGGGGATGGCTGGCATCAGCCGGGCGGTTTCGTCGAAGCGGCCGGGTGCCGCCTCATACTCCGTTCCGTCGGGGAAGACGACACGGGCGACAGTGCCGACGGGAATCTCGGCCGAGATGCGGATGCGGTCGCCCTCGATGCGCCAGTCGACGGCGATCTGCCCTTGCGGGCCATCGTGCGATCCGCGCGCCCATGTCATGCCCGGCGCCGGCATCGGGGAGATGACGACCTTCTCCCATGCGACGGAGTCCGACTCCTGGCGCAGTCCCAGCGTGTGGGTGTGCAGGAACCGGATCACGGCGCCTTTGCTGTAGTGGTTCAGTGATTCGTGGGCGACGCCGTGCTCGTCGATGCCCTCCCAGTCCTCCCAGATCGTGGTCGCTCCGCGATCGATCATGTACAGCCACGAGGGCGCGGTTCGCTGGGCGAGCAGCTCGTACGCGACGTCGTCGCGACCCGCGCCCGCAAGGACCGGCAGCAGGTCGCCGGTCGCGAGGAAACCGGTGCCCAGGTGCGTGCCCGCCGCGCGGATCAACTCGACGAGACGATCGACCGCCGCTGCTCGCAGGGAATCCGGGATGAGCCCGAACGAGAGCGCGCGCACGTAGGCAGCCTGCGTATCGGTGACGGTTGTGCCGTCTTCGAGAAGGTAGGCGTCGCGCCACGCCGCCGCGACCCGACCTGCGACCTCCGTGTAGCGCGCGGCATCGTCCTCTCGCCCCAGAATGGCCGCGATACGCCCCAGGGTCGCCGTCGATCGGTACAGGTAGGCGGTGCCGACCTCCCCCTTATCCGCCGTGAACCACGCCATTGGATTTTGCGTGATCGGGTCGATGGGATTGCCGTCCGCATCGCGCTTCTTCGGCTCCGCCCACTCTCCCCAATGGAACGTGCCATCCCACAGGTACTCCTCGAACGGCTCCGAATCGGGCGTTGCCTGTGCGCGGGAGTGGTGCCGCGTCCCTCGTGCCTGGGCGAGAGCCCACTCGACCCAGCGCACCATGGCGTGGTAGTTCTCTTCGAGTACCAGCAGGTCTCCATAGGAGCGGTACATTTCCCACGGCACCGCGACAATCGCGTCGCCCCATCCGGCGGAGCCGGTCATCATGGCGAACTGATCGTCGATGTGGTGTTTGATCTGGCGTCCATCGGGTGAGAAGTTCGCGATCCGGCCGTCGTCGAGCTGGTCGTCACGGACTGACCGCAGCCATTTGCGGGTGAAGCCAAGCACGTCGTACAGCCGCGTCGCGGTCGGCGCGAATACCTGGTAGTCGCCTGTCCAGGCGAGCCGTTCGCGCGTCGGGCAGTCGGTCGGCACGTCGACGGCGTTGCCGCGGAAGCTCCATTCGGCGATGTTGTGCAGGCGGTTCAGGTCGTCGTCGCTGCACTCGAATGATCCGGTGGAGGTGAGGTCGGTGTGCACGACCTGCATGCTGACGGATGCTCTGTCCAGCGGCGCCCCCGTTCTGGTGATTCGCGCATACTGGAAGCCATGCACGGTGTGGCGCGGCTCGAACACTTCCTCCCCAGCGCCTGCGGTCACCTCATCGCGCTGAACGAAGATGAGCGGGTCCTGGCCCGGCTGCGTGGAGTCGAGATGTGACGTGGACAGATCACCCGACGCGTCCACATACTCGCCGTACTCGATGACCGTGCGCGTTCCCGGCGTTCCCAGGTCCGTGAGGCGAACCCAGCCCGACGCGTTCTGGCCGAAGTCGAACACGGAAACGCCCTCGCGGATCGCCGTGATCTCAACCGGGGGACGCGTTTCGATCACCCTCACCGCGGGTGCCGGCGACCAGTCGATCGGCGGCCCTTCGACCGCGCCGACGCGCACCGAGACCGGCTCGGACGCCGACTCCGGCACGGTGAAGTCCACGGACTGACCGTCCATGAGGTCCGCTCGCACGATCGGCGACGGCGAGCTCACCCAGCTCTCGTCGGTGGTGAAGACGTGCACCGCCCCTTCGCGTGAACGCACGTGCAGCTCCGCTCGAGCGCCCGTCGTCGTTCCCCACTCAGCAGGCCGGCGATGGGCGCCCACCTGGCCCCGAAACCAGCCGTCCGACAGCTCGATCTCGACACGATTCTCACCGGGCTGAAGGAGTTCAGTCACGTCGTGCGCCTGCGCGTAGAGCGTTCGGTCGTACGACGTTGACCCGGGGGCGAGTTCGTCGGTGCCGACTCGGTGCCCATTGACGGTCGCGGTGTAGAGTCCGAGCGCGGTGGAGTACAGCCGCGCCGAGACCGGGCTGCCGGGCATGGTGAACACACCCGACAGCACGTAAGCCGGACGCCGCCCGTACCCCGGATCGGCGGTCTCGACGGGAGAGATCCACGCGGCGGTCCAGTCCTCATCGAGGAGACCCACTTCGAACGTCGACGGCTCGGACCACGAGGCATCCGGCACGGCCGCGCGCACCCGCCACCGCACCCGGCTCCCGCTGGGGAGCGAGGGGAACGGCCAGGCCACGAACCGGTGAACTCGGACTTCAGCGAACACTGGTTCGCCGCCGTCGATCGTCGCTTCCACCAGGAAGCGTCCATCGTCGGCCGCGGGGCGCTTCCAGGAGAGCCGGGGTTCGGCAGCGGTGACGATGAACTCGTCACCGCCGGCGTCGACGGTCAGGGCATAGGGAATCTGAGGCAACATCATGCTCCGTTGCTTGTGTAGCGGGGATCAGCGGACGGACTTGACCTTGAGCAGGATGATCAGCCCGCCCACGAGTGCGAACGCCGCGCCCGCCAGGTACAGCAGCGTGTAGTTCTTGACATCCCCGACCGCGCCGATGGTGATGACGACGCCGGCGAGGAGCGGTGCCACCGCGCTCGGGATCTTCTGGGCGAACTGGATGACCGCCATGTAGCGTCCGGCCTGGTCTCGCTCCGGGATGATCGCGTAGATGATCGCCTGGTCGACGGTGGCGAAGACGGCGATCGCGAGCTGCATGAGGACCGCTCCCACGATGATCTGCGGCAGCGACCATGCAGTCGCCTCCGTGATCGCGCCGCCGACGAAGAGCAGGGCCGCGAACATGACGAACAGGCGACGGCGCTGCAGCTTGTCGGACAGGAACCCGCCGACGATGGCCCCAGCAGCCGCTGCGAGGACGCCGACCATGCCGACGGTCGCGACGATGCCAGCGACCTCGCGCACGGGCAGGTCGAGCCGCTGGGCGTAGAAGAAGGTGCCGAAGGTGGTGTTGAAGTAGAGGCCGATGAAGAAGACGAAGCGACCAAGCCAGTTCCACGCGAAGTCCGGGTACTTGCGAACGTTGAAGCCGTAGCTGCTGATGACAGACCGGACGGTGACGTGGTCACGTCGGGGCATTTCGCGCGAGCTTCCCTCTGGCTTGACGAAGGGGAGCAGTGCGAGCAGCACAGCGCCCGCGATTCCCGGCACCAGGAAGATGAGGAGAGTGCTCGACGATACGGCGTACGCGACACCGATGCCGAGCACCGGTGCGACCTGCGTCATGAGGCCCGTGAGCGCCGACACCTTCCCGCGCTGCTCCTCGGGCAGCTTGTCCGCCTGCAGCGTTTGCAGCGCCGCGCCCGCGATCGACCAGCCTGTCATGCCGAGAACCCAGCCGGCCCCGACGAGGAGCAGGTTGGGCGCCAGGCCGATCGCGACGAGTCCTAGCAGGCCGATGACGGTCCCGAGGTAGATGAAGGGCGAGCGTCGACCGAAGCGCGAACGGGTGCGGTCGCTCCAGATGCCGATGAGCGGGCTGACGAGCAGATACACGAGCTGTGCCGTGCCGGTGATGTACCCCAGCACCTCCTCGTGACCAGGTGCCAGTTCTGTGATGCGCACCGCGATCCCGTATGACAGCGGCACCATCATCGCCATAGACGCGCCGAAACTGGCCAGCATCAACCAGAAGATGTACGACCGGCTCATGGGCACCGTCGGCTCCCCCACCCCGGGAGGCTCGACGACGTCTCTCGCGCCAAGCGCAACCTCGTTCCCCGGCAGAGCCTCTGCTGCAGCGAGACCCTCAGCCAACGCTTTTGCGTTCGACTCCTTCTTGACCACCATGACTCCTTCATCACTACGAGGTGGAATCTCGCGTCTCCGCGAGGGACAGCGGGGCTCCGATGCCCGCAAAAGTAACCACATCGGTAACTCTTCGTAGAAGGTAACCGCTCCGGTTACACTTGGCAAGTCGCTGACAGAGCGAGCGCTGGGAACGGAGGAGCCCCATGTCGACCGTCGCCGCGGAGACCGCGCCAGATTTGCCGCCGAAACGAGCTGGGCGCCGTCGTGGTCCGTACGCAACCACGCCCGCCAGACGCGCAGAGATTGTCCAGGCGGCATCGGCGAGCTTCGCGGAGCACGGATACGAACGGGCATCCCTCCGCGACATCGCATCCCGAGCGAACGTGACCCACGCCGCGCTCCTGCGACACTTCGCCAGCAAAGACGAGCTCCTTCTCGCCGCCCTCGCACTTCGCGATGAAGAAGACGAGAAACTGGCGCGTCGCATCATGGAGTCGAAGGTCCCAGCCGAACGCGTCCTTCCCAACGTGCTTCAGGAAGAATTCGCCCACCCCGACCACCAGCGCAACTGGCTCGCGATCACCGTCGCCGCGACCAACCCGGAGCACCCCGCCCACGATTTCTTCCTCGCCCGACGCGACCGCATGCGTCAGAGCTTCAGCACTGGGCGCCTGGCAACCACCCACGACACCCAGGAGCTCACCGCCGATGACAAGGTCACCATGGTCCTCGCGATGATCGACGGATTACGCATCCAAGCCCTCCTGGACCCCGGCCGCGACGTACTGCCGCTGCTGGAGCGACTGATGAAACTCCTCGCAACGACGAACGCAGGCGGGACCACGTCGACCAGCTTCAGTGAGACATGATCTCGGCTGACCCTTGCAACGTCGGATCTCCCCGATAGCGAAATCCGGCCCGGGGTGCTCATCGCCGTACTGAGCGATGCCACTCACGCACGAACCTGGGGGAAGTCCGCAGCAGCCTGCCCCACTACGTCAAGGTAGCCCGCAGACGCGAAAAAGCCTCGGTCACTGGCGAGAGTGACCGAGGCTGATCCGTGCACCCCCAGGGACTTGAACCCTGAACCCACTGATTAAGAGTCAGTTGCTCTGCCGATTGAGCTAGAGGTGCGTTCCGTTCTCCGGGAATTCCTTCCCTGCGAACCGAGAGACTACGTTACCAGGCTCGCCAGGCCCGCGCGAATCGAGGTGCGCCCGGGCGTGCCTGTGCGTCTCCTGTGCACCCCTCACGCGCGCTCTGAACCTCAGGGTGGGTCGCGACCGCGCCGATATCCTGAGCGGGTGACCTCCCCCTCGTCGACTCCCGCATCCCCCGCTCGCGCCGGCCTCGACGAGGATCTCGCGCTCGCCCTCCGCCTCGCCGACGCCGCCGACGCCCAGACGCTGCCGCGCTTCGACTCCGCCGACCTCGAGATCTCGCGCAAGGCCGACCGCAGCCACGTGACCGATGCCGACCTGGCCGCCGAGCGCGCCATCCGCGACATCCTCGCGACCGAGCGCCCGGACGACGGGATCTTCGGCGAGGAGTACGGCCGCGACGACGACGCGCCTCGCCGCTGGATCATCGACCCGATCGACGGCACGGCGAACTTCCTCCGCGGCGTCCCCGCGTGGGGCACGATGATCGCGCTCGACATCGAGGGCTATCCGCGCCTCGGCGTCGTGAGCTCCCCCGCGATGCGCCGCCGCTGGTGGGCGGCCGAGGGCCTCGGCGCCTGGACGAGCGTCGACGGCGGCGAGCCGCGGCCCATCCGCGTGTCCGACGTCGCCGATCTCGACGATGCGAGCGTGAGCTTCCAGAGCATCGCGCAGTGGGACGACGCGGGCCACCTCGAGGAGCTCATCACCCTGAGCCGCCGCGTGTGGCGCGACCGCGCATACGGCGACATCTGGTCGTACATGCTCCTCGCCGAAGGGCGTCTCGAGTTCGTCGCGGAGTTCGACGTCAAGGAGTACGACCTCGCCGCGGCCGCGGCGATCGTCACCGAGGCCGGCGGTCGCATGACCTCCTTCGACGGCGCGCCGACGATCGCGCAGGGCTCGGCTCTCGCGACCAACGGCGTCCTCCACGACGCCTTCCTCGAGCTCCTCGCCACCCCGCCGCAGGCCACGACGTGACGACCGGGGCGGCCCGCACTCGGCGCTCCCTCGCCGCGGCGGGAGCGACCCTCCTCGTCGCCGCCGCGATGCTGGTCGGCTGCGCCTCGCCACTCACGCCCAAGACGCCGTCCGACGACGGATCATCCGCGAACGGCGGCGCCTCCAGTGCGGGCGGCGGCGCGCCGACCTGCGACACGATCATCGCGCCCGCGCTCGTCGACCAGTTCGCCGAACTCGGGTGGACGGCCCGCACCGATCCGTTCTACGTCGGCCCCACCGAGGTGCCCGGCGGCGTCAGCTGCACGTGGGGCGACTTCGAGGCGGGAGCGACCGACGTCGTCCAGATGTACGGATGGGCTCCCGTCGAGGCGGATGTCTCCGCCGAGCTGCAGGGGTACCTCGCCGACCAGGGCTGGAAGCGCGAGGAGGCCGACGGCGTCGTCTACCTCACCGAGAGCATGCCCTCGGCGGAATGGGCGGATGAGCAGGGGTACGGCATGACGTACGCGTTCGGCGACGGATGGGTCGCGCTCGCGGACACGAAGAGCGGCCTCGCCGTCATCACGTGGCGCGGCTGAGCACGCGTCACTCGATCCAGCCGTAGTGGCTGCCCTCCGCCGCGGAGAAGTCCAGTGCGGACTCGGCGACGGCGATGACGCTCCACGTTCCGCCTGCGGAGTCGGTGAACTCGTACGTCGGCACGAGCAGCACAGACCCATCGGCCTGCCAGTGGCTCGCGAGCCCGAGGCGTGCCGACACGATCTCGACGTCGTTGACGCTCCACGAGACCGACGCGCCCGGCTCCGGCAGCGATGGCGCGGCGGTCGGTGGCGTCCACTCCTCACCCGCCACGCCCTCGCGCAGCGCCTCGGGAAGGGTCGTCAGCTGAGCGCCGAAGCGCGGATCGGACAGGCGCTCAAACGCCTCCTGCTCGCTCACGACCTCGTACTCCCCGAACGGCACGATGTCGGCGAGGGCGCCGTATCCGCTGACGATCCCCTCCGCGGCGTAGTCGAGGTGCAGGGCGCTATCGATGCGCTGGCCATCGATGACGGTCCAGATCGAGACCGAGCGGGTCGCGGACCCCTCCCAGGTCTCCGACGTGAACTCGTACGCAGCCGGGTCCTCTCCGAGCCGCGTCATCAGGTCGCGCGCGGCGGCGATGGCGGGGCCCTCCTCCGGGGCGACGCAGGCCTTGCTGCACGCCCATGGATCCCCGCCGCTCCAGAACCAGAAGCCGAGAGTGCCGTCGAGACTCGCGCTGAACGACGCAGCGCTGCCGTCCTGTGGGCCGACCACCCACATCCCGTCGCGGATCTCCGGGGCGCCCTCGACGCCGAGAGCCGCGGCGAAGGCGCCCACCTTCTCCGCAGTGGACGACGCGGCAGCGTCGTAGCCATACGCAGCCGCCCGGCCGCCGCTCGACGAGAGCAGCATCGACGACCGGAACGAGCTCCGCGACGAGTACCCGTACGGGTAGCTCGTGTCCGACGACTGTGCGGAGAGGTCCTGCGAACCGGATTCCGCCGCGCCCCGATCGGCGAGTGCGCCTCCTTGCGCGGGGCCGCCCTCTCTGGGCAGCGAGATCGGCGGTGCCGCTCCGTCGCCATCCGAGACCCCGGCGTCCGAAGAACCGGTGCCCGATCCGGCCGTCGCCTGGCCCGCGGCGAGACCGTAGCCCGCGAGCCCTCCGACGACGAGCGCGAGCGCGACGGAGGCCGCGATCGCGAGCACGGCCATCCGCCTCGATCCGCGGCGAGCGCGCTCGGCGTCCAGATCGACCGGTGCCGCACCCTCCGCGGTCGCCGCCGCGATCACCGCGTCGGCGAAGCCCTCTCTGGGCTCGACATCCGCTGCCGGGTCCGCCGCGCGGAGGCGGTCGACCGGGTCCTGATCATGCGCGTTCATGGCGTCCTCCTGGAAAGCTCGCTCTCCCTGTCTATGTGGCGGGGAGGCCGGATCTTGCGGCGCGATCAGAACCGGAGACGCTCGCCCCACGCCGCACGCAGCCGCGCTCGGGCCCGCGAGAGCGCCGCGTCTGCACCCGAGCGCGAGATGCCGAGCACCGCCGCGAGCTCCTCGCCGTCGAGCCCCTCCCAGGCGTGCAGCAGGAGGATCCGCCGGTCCCGCTCTCCCACCGCGGCGAGCGCACCGCGCAGCTCGGCGTCGAACAGCGCGTGCAGCTCGGGATCGTCGGCGACGCGAGACGCTCCCGACTCGGGCAGGGACTCGACCGGGAGGTCGACGTGCTTCCGACGGGCATTCGCGAGGGTCAGCTCGGCGGTGCGATAGAGCCACGGGAGCTCCGCCCCTCGCGGCACGTCGGCACGTCGCCGCCATGCGACCGCGAAGACGTCCGACGCGAGGTCCTCGGAATCCTGCCGGGGCCCGCGCCGGGCGAAGTACTTCACCAGCGCGGTCGCGTGGGCGCGCACGACCGCCGTGAACCAGGCGAGGTCGTCGGGCATCGTGCCTCCCTCGGCCGGCGGATCCTCCGCTGCGGTGCGCACGCTCATCACACCATGTCTCTGTCGCGACGCCCGCGGATCTTGCACGCGACGCGCCGACATCCTGCGCGCGGCCTGCGGCAGAGTGGAGGCATGACGTCGCACGCGCTTATCCCCCTCTCCGACGGACGCTCGATCCCTCAGCTCGGCCTCGGCGTGTACAAGATCGCGGATGCCGATGCCGCCGAATGCGTGCGGGTCGCGATCGAGGCGGGGTACCGCCACATCGACACCGCCGCCCTCTACGAGAACGAGCGCGGCGTCGGCGAGGGGATCCGCACGAGCGGCATCCCTCGCGACGAGGTCTTCGTCACGACGAAGGTCTGGAACGACGACCACGGCTTCGACGAGACCCTGCGCGCGTTCGACGCGAGCCTCGATCGCCTCGGCCTCGACGCCGTCGACCTGTACCTCATCCACTGGCCGATCCCCTCGCGCGACCGCTACGTCGAGACCTACCGCGCCCTCGAGAGGATCCGCGAGGAGGGGCGGGCCCGCTCGATCGGCGTCTCCAACTTCGCGATCGCGCACCTCGATCGCCTCCGCGCGGAGACTGACGTGGCCCCCGTCGTGAACCAGGTCGAGCTGCACCCTCTCCTGCCGCAGGCCGAGCTGCGTGCGTATCACGCCGCCCACGGCATCGTGACCGAGGCGTGGTCGCCGCTCGCACGCGGGCGGCTCCTCGACGACCCCGCCCTCGCCCGCATCGCCGAGAAGCACGGCGTCGCCCCGGCGCAGGTCGTCACCCGGTGGCACCTGCAGCTCGGCAACGTCGTCATCCCGAAGTCCGTCACCCCTGCGCGGATCCGCGCGAACATCGACGTCCTCGGGTTCGAGCTCGACGCGGATGATCTCGCGGCGATCGCGGCACTCGAGTCGGGCCTCCGGACGGGCCGCGACCCCTCGCTCGACTGAGGCGGATGGACCTGATCCGGCCGAGAGGCGCGCTCAGGCCGCGCTGGGCTTGCGCCCGCCGAACGCCGCCGTGAGCGCGTCGGCCGCGGTCACGACCGCGTCGACGAGCTGCTCGCAGACCTCGACGGGCATTCGGAGGGTGGGCCCCATGACGGTGAGCGCGCCGACGAGGGCCGCGTGCTGGTCGAAGACGGGAGCCGCGAGCCCCGAGGCCGCTTCCATGCGCTCGCCGACCGTGATCGCGTAGCCCGCGGCGCGCGTCTGCGCGACCGCCGCACGCAGCACGTCGGGGTCGGTGATGGTCGCCTCGGTCAGCGCGGGCAGCTCCCCCGACGCGACCTCGTCGAGCAGACCGTCCGTCCACGCGAGGAGCACGCGGCCCGAGCTGCCGACGTGCAGCGGCTGGATGCGCCCGACGTACATCTCGCGCTTGAGACCGTGGCGCGTCTCCGCGACACCCACGCACACCCGCGCGCCCTGCTCGACGCGGAAGAAGCACGCCGTCTCCCCCGTCTCGTCGCGCAGCGCCCGCAGCTGCGGCGTCAGGAGCTCCGTGAAGTCGCGCGCGCGGGTCGCGGGGCCGGCCCAGTACGCCATCCGCACGCCGATCCGGTACCGCTCGCCCTCGCGCTCGAGGAACCCGTGGTCGACGAGGTTCGCCAGCAGCCGGTGCGCGGTCGACGCGGGCAGGCCCGTCGAGGCGCGGATCTCGCTCGCCGTCCGCAGCGGCTCGCTGAGCGTGAACGCGTCGAGGATGGCGGTGATCTTCGCGAGGACGAGGAGCGGCTGTTCGGCCATGAGGCGATCCTAGGGACCGGACGCCGGTTTGCCCACATCGTGAGACTGCTCCTACAGTGTGGGATCAGAGCAGGAACAGGATGACGCTTCAAGGGAGAGGCCGTTTGTGAACGAGTGGTACACGCTGGGAGTCGTCGGACTCGTCATCGTCGGGGTGGTCTTCGCGATCGTGCGGTTCCGCATCAACCCCGTGATCGCGCTGGCGGTCGGTGCGGCCTCGATCGGCCTGCTCACCGGCCTCGGGCCGGTCGACACCGTGACGACCATGACCCGCGGCTTCGGCGACGTCATGATGGAAGCCGGCCTGCTCATCGCGTGGGGCGTGCTCATCGGAGCAATGCTCAACGAGATGGGCGCGATCACACGGCTCGTCGACGGCCTGCTTCGGATGTTCGGCAAGCGCGGCGTGCCCTACGCGCTGGGCCTGTCGTTCGCGACCTACCTGCAGACGATCTTCGTCGACGTCATGATCGTCATCGCCGCGCCCCTTGCGCGCCGGATCGCCCCGCGCCTGGGTCGCAACGGCACCGGCATCATGGGCGTCGTCTTCGCGGTGAGCCTCGAGACGGGCATCGTGCTCATGGTGCCGGGCTTCGCGGCGGTCGCGCTCGCGGGCCTCCTCGGCGTGCCGCTCGGCGTCATGCTCATCGGCGGCCTCGTCGTGGTCGTGCCGACCGTGATCCTCACGATCATGCTCATGACGATCGCCTTCCGCCTCGGCTTCTGGAACCCCGAGAAGGACGAGAAGGCGATCGTCGAGGAGCCGACCGATGAGGACGCGGCGGATGGCTCGGCCGACACCGCGCCATCCGCTTCGTCGCCGCGCATCGATCGCACGCGGACGGGCACGGTGCGCACCGCGCTCGGCGGCGTGCCGCACGGCTACACGGCCGTCGCAGAGCGCACCGAGCGCGAGCAGCCGCTCCTGCTCCTGTTCGCCCCGATGCTCACGGCCCTCCTGCTCATCGCCGCGCAGGCGGTGCTGACGGTCCTGGCGATCGAGGTGCCGGCGATGCAGTTCATCGGCAATCCGGTCATCGCCCTGCTGTTCGCCGTCATCGCGACAGGCATGATCGGGCGCCGCGCGGTCGGCACGCAGCGCATCGAGAAGTCGCTCGTGAAGGGCTTCCAGGACGGCGGGCAGATCTTCGTGCTCACGGGCGTCGGCGGGTCGCTCGCCGCCGTCATCTCCGAGGGCGACCTCGGCGCCATCCTGCAGGGGTACTTCCAGGCGACGACGTTCGCTCCCCTGCTCGTCGTCTGGGTGATGGCCGCCGTGCTCCACATCGCGGTCGGCTCCGTCACGCTGTCGGCGATCACCGCGGCGGGCGTCATCGCGCCGGTCGCGACGAGTCTCGGGCTCGACCCGCTGCTCATCGCCCTCGCGGCCGGCGCCGGAGCGCTCTTCTGCGTGCACGTCACCTCGAACACGTTCTGGCTGCTGCAGTCGTTCCTCGGGCAGTCCGTGCGCGGCGCGCTCAAGACCGTGACCGTGGGCGTCTCCCTCGCCTCCGTCATCGCGCTCGCGATGACCCTCGTCCTGGCGGTGTTCCTCTGATGTCTCCCTTCCGTCCCCTCGACGGCGTCCGCGTCCTCGAGCTCGGCAACTACATCGCGGCCCCGACCGCGGGGCGCCTGCTCGCCGACTTCGGCGCCGACGTGATCAAGGTCGAACGGCCGCGCACGGGCGACGAGCTGCGCCGCTGGCGTCTGCACCGCGGCGAGACCTCGATGCTCTACCGCACGATCAACCGCGGGAAGAGGTCGGTCGTGGTCGATCTGCGCAGCGACGAGGGCCGCGCGATCGTGCTCGACCTCATCCGCACGTCCGACGTGCTCCTCGAGAACTTCCGCCCCGGCACCCTCGAGCGGTGGGGCCTCGACGCCGCCGCGCTCGAGGAGGCGAACCCCGACCTGATCGTCGCGCGGATCTCCGCGTTCGGCCAGAGTGGCCCCCTGTCACACCGGCCCGGCTTCGCCGCCGTCGCCGAGGCGTACGGCGGCTTCCGCGAGCTCGTCGGAGAGCCCGGGCGACCGCCGAGCCGGACGGGGGTCTCGATCGGCGACACGATCGCGGGCATCTACGCGGCGTTCGGCATCGCCATGTCGCTCTTCGCGCGTCTGCGAGACGCGGGCCGGCTGCGCGAGACGCCGTTCGGCGATCGCGTGATCGACGTCGCGCTCAACGAGGCGATGCTGTCGGTGACCGAGTCGCTCGTCCCCGACTGGGAGGCGTACGGTGTCCGGCGCGAGCGCACGGGAGGGCGGATGGAGGGCATCGCGCCGTCGAACGCGTACCTGTGCGCAGACGGCAAGAGCATCGTCGTCGCGGGCAACGGAGATGCCATCTACCAGCGGTACATGACGGCGATCGGCCGACCCGACCTCGCATCCGCGCCCGATCTGCAGTCGAACGAGGGCCGGTGGGCCGCGCGCGATCGCCTCGACGACGCGATCGGGGCGTGGGCGGCCACGCTCACGAGCCAGGAGGCGCTTGCCGTGCTCGACGCCGCGGGCGTGCCATCCGGCCCGATCTACACGGCCGAGGATGTCTGCGCTGACGAGCAGTACGCGGCCCGCGACATGATCCAGCGCTTCGATGTCGACGACGGAGAGGGCGTCCGCGAGGGCGTCGGATTCCCGGGCATCGTGCCCGTGTTCGGCGGGCGATCGCTTCCCATCGCGCACGTCGGGCCCGATCTTGGCGAGCACACGCGCGACGTGCTGCGCGAACTCGGCTGGGACGACGCGCGGATCGACGCCTACGAGGAGGACCTCCGATGACCCTGCAGTACCGCGACGTCACGCTGCGCGACGGCCTCCAGCTCGTCGGCAGGCCGCTGCCGACCGAGCGGAAGGTGCAGCTCGTCCGCGAGCTCTTCGCCCTCGGCGTCGAGCACATCGAGGTGGGCTCGATGGCGCGCCCCGACCTCGTGCCCGCGCTCGCCGACACCCTCGACGTCGTCGCCGCCCTGACGCCCGAGGAGCGCGACCGCGTCTGGGTCTGGGTGGCGACCCCGCGACACGTCGAGCGCGCCGCCGCGGCGGGCGTCCGGCGTTTCCAGTACTGCTTCTCGGCCTCCGACAGCCACAATCAGGCGAACATCGGCCGCGACACCGAGACCTCGCTCGCGGCGATGCCCGATGCGATCGCGGCCGCCGCGGAGGTCGGCGGGAGCGTGCAGCTCTGCATCGCGACGTCGTTCACGTGCCCCTTCGAGGGCGTGGTCCCCCTCGAGCGCTTCGCGCGCATCCTCGACGACCCGCGCACTGACGGCGCTGTCGACATCGTCGTCTGCGACACGCTCGGGCAGGCTCATCCGGCGGAGGTGCGCGAACGCGTCGCGCTGGCCGCGTCCGCCCGCCCCGGTCTCGGCGTCGTCTTCCACGGGCACGACACGTGGGGCCTCGGCGTCGCGAACGCCGCCGCGGCCGCGGATGGCGGCGCGACCGTCGTCGACGGAGCGCTCGGGGGTCTCGGCGGATGCCCCTTCGCCCCCGGCGCCTCCGGCAACACCGCCCTGGAGGACCTCGTCTTCGCCTTCCGCCCCGACTGGCTCACTCCCGACGCCTTCGGCGCCCTCGTCCGCCTCGGTGAGGAGATCACGACGACGCTCGGCGAGCCCGACCGGTCGCGAGCGCGCTCCGGCGCGCGCAGCCGGGCGAAGGCGTTCCCGTGGGTGGTGGGTGACGCGCCGCACTAAAACATAAAACGTGTAATGTTTTCATCCACGGCAGCGGAGCGGAGGCGCGGATGAGGCATGCGATCGCGACAGCAGGACGGATGGTCGTCGACAACGACTGGGGCGGCGACCCGGATGGCCTCGTGGCGCTCGCGCACCACCTCCTCTCGCCATCCGACGACGTCGTCGGGGTCACGAGCTCGTTCCTCAACCCGATGTTCGGCCCATCCGAGGGCACCGCGGAGGGCGGCCGTGAGCTCGCCGCCGAGCTCCTGACGCGGATGGCACAGGCGCCTCTTCCGCTCGCAGCGGGGGCCGACACAGGGTTCGACGGCAGCCCGCGCGAGACCCCCGCGGCGCGGCTCATCGTCGACGCGGCCGCGCAGGCGACGCCCGACGCGAAGCTGACCGTCGTGTGCGGCGGCCCGCTGACGAACGTCGCCGACGCCCTCCGCCTCGCGCCCGACGTCGTCGAGCAGACTCGCCTCCTCTGGGTCGGCGGCCTGCTCGAGGGCGACGGGTTCGAGTACAACCGCGACACCGATGCCGGCGCGGCGACGTTCGTCTTCGCCCAGCCGGAGCTCGAGGTCATCCGCTTCCCGGCCGAGACGTACCGGCTGCTCGCGATCTCGGTCGCCGAGCTCGAGGAGCGGCTGACTTCTTCCGGAGAGCTCGGCGGATGGCTGTGGGAGCGCTACGAGCAGCTGCCGCTCCCCGAGGGCGTCGCGATCGACCCGGTCTGGCCGCTCGGCGACAGCGCGCCGCTCGCATTCACGGCACTGCGGCACGCGCGCACGCGGACCGTTCCCGGATCGCTCCCCCACGAGCGGGTGTGCGTCGATCTCGACGAGCGCCTGATCATCGAGGACCTTTTCGCACGGCTCCGTCTCGCCGCGCGCTGAGCCGGTCGCTCACTCCGTGAGCGACGCCTCGACCTGCGCGTACAGCTCCCGCGACGCCGTGAACCGGGCGTCGTCGTCGGGCTGCCCCAGCACGACGGCGTAGACGCGGGTCGTCCCGCCGTCTCCGTCCGGCACATCCTTGGCCGAGAGCAGGCTGCTGCCCTCGAGAGTGCCGGTCTTGATGCCGACGACACCCGGATCCGCGAGCAGGTCGTTCGTGTTCTCGACCACCCCTGCACCCGGGAGGTCCACAGACGGCGTCGCGACGATCTCCGCGATCACCGGGTTCTCGAGCGCGAGGCGCCCGAGCTCGATGAGCGCCTCGGGCGTGGCCGTGTTGCGGGTGTCGATGCCGGTCGGCTCGACCAACGTGATCCCGTCGAGGCCGTTCTCGGATACGAAGGCGGCCGCGGCCGTCGCGAACGCCGCCTCGTCACCCCAGATGCTCGTCACGAGGATGTCGGCGTAGTTGCACGCGGAGCCGATCAGCATCCCCTGGAGCAGCTGGTGCTGCGTGAGCATCCCGTCGACCGGGATCTTCAGGGCGGACTCGCCTCGCGCGATGTAGTCCCGGTACGCGATGTCCCACTCCTCGGTGAACCAGTAGTCGCCGCCCTGCTCACCGGGTTCGAGCGGACGCTCCTCGAGCACCATGAGCGCCGTCACGACCTTCGAGATGCTCGCCATCGGCACGGGCGCGTCCGAGCTGGCTACGACGTCCCCATCGGCGATCGCGACGGCGGCCTGCCCCTGCGACGGCCAGTCGATGCCGTCGACGACCGCTGACGATGAGGCCTTCGACGCCCACGTGACGAGCCCGACGATGAGCGCCGCGGCGACCGCGAGCACCGCGACGACGATCGCGATGCGGATGGCCGCAGGCCGACGGACAGAGGAGGTGATCACACTCCAATATGTCCCGCGAGGCGGAGCGCGGACATCCGGGATGTCCCTGAATCCGCGGACTCAGCGCGCGCGCTCGCGGCTCGTCCAGCGGGCGACCGCGTACAGCACGCCGCCGAGGGCGAGCAGAGCGGCCCCGAAGGCCCACACGATCGGGCGCTGCTGGGTGAGCAGCACGATGCACGACGCGATGCCGAGGACGGGGACGAACGTCCACACGCGGAAGTGCGGATGGTTGACACGGTCGCGACGCAGGACGAGCACCGAGATGTTCGCGCTGAGGAACACGAAGAGGAGGAGCAGGACGACGGTCTCCGCGAGCGTCGCGAGGTCGCCGATCAGGGTGAGCGCCATCGCGACGACCGTCGTCGCGACGATCGCGACCCACGGCGTCTTCCGGTTCGGGAGAACCCGCGCGAACGCGCCCGGCAGCATCCCCTGCTCCGCCATGCCGTAGGTGAGTCGGCTGGCCATGATCATCGTGAGGAGCGCGCCGTTCGCCACCGCGACCAGGGCGATCGCGCTGAACAGCCACGAGGGGACGGCCACACCGGTCGACTCGACCACCGCGAGGAGGGGCCCGGTGGAGGAGGACAGCTCCTCCGGCGGAAGCGCGATCGCGCTCGCGAGCCCGACGAGCACGTAGACGGCGCCCGCCGCGGCGAGCGCGCCGAAGAGCGCGCGCGGGTACGAGCGGGTGGGGTCCTTCACCTCCTCGATGACGTTCGCCGACGTCTCGAACCCCACGAAGGAGTAGTAGGCGATGATCGCTCCCGCGAGGATCGCGCCCGCCCCGCCCGCGCCATCCGGCAGCTGGGTGACGCGCCCGAGGTCTCCGCCGCCTCCTCCGAGGAGCACGCCCACGACGACCACGACGATGACGAGGCCGCTCACCTCGATCACGGTCATCACGACGTTCGCGCCCATGGACTCGCGGATGCCGCGCGCGTTGATCGCCGCGACGAGGGCGAGGAAGGCGATCGCGACGGGAACCGCGGGCAGCTCGACGAAGGTGGCGAGGTACTCCCCCGCAAACGCCAGGGCCAGTCCGGCCGCACTCACGACACCGGCCGCCAGCATGCTGAACCCGACGAGGAACGACACGAGGCGGTTGCGGAACGCCCGCTCGGCGAACACCGCGGCGCCGCCGGCGCGCGGGTACTTGGTCACGAGCTCGGCGTACGAGCCTGCCGTCAGGAGCGCCATGAGCAGGGCGAGCAGAAGCGGCGCCCAGAGCATGCCGCCGACCTCCTCGGCGAGCACGCCCATGAGCGCGTAGATGCCCGCGCCGAGGACATCGCCGAGGATGAAGGCGAACAGCAGCGGGGTGGTGATGCCCCTTCGCAGTCGCGTTCCGGTGTCAGAGTCGATCGCCATCCGACCATCCTGTCCGCGACGCGGCGCCCGCGCGCGGGGTTGACGAGGCGGGGCGCACCTGCGATGGGCCGAGCCCGAGCATGACGAAGGCCCCTCTCCCCGCGGACGCGAGGAAAGGGGCCTTCCCACTGTGCGACAGCGATCGGTGGAGCTGGGGGGAATCGAACCCCCGTCCAGCGCTGAGTCTCTGGGGCTTCTCCGGGCGCAGTCTGTGAAAGCGTTCTGCTCGGCTCCGACCTTTGTCACAGACACCTAAGTCGACGAGCCCAGTCGAGAAAGAGTCCCGCACGGCGTCCCGACACCGCCGTGCAGCAAGATCCCTAGATGACGCCAGAGTCCGTGTCGGGATCAACCACGGTCTGACGGACTATCGGGCTCGCTTAGGCAGCGAGGGCGAAGTCAGTGCGCTTGGATTCGGCACTTATTGGTTCGCAGGGAGCGTTTACGAGATAACCCTGCATCCTCGGCCCGCTTCTCGCAGATTCGCAAGCACTGTCGAAACCGATCAGCCCCTGGAATCCTTCTCGCGAAGGGAACCGCTGTCGCTCTGTGGAGTTGTCACCTCGGGTTTCCCCGAGCACTACAGACTACAACACATCCCGAGCCCCCGCATTCCCGCGCGACCCCGGTCATCCACCCGTAGGCAGATATCGATAGCGTGGAAGCGTGATCAGGCTCCTCATGTCCTTCATCTTCGGAGCCGGGGTCGCCGCGCTCCTCTTCTCGATCTTCGTCGGCGAACGCTTCACGTGGATCTGGATCACCGCGATCATCGTCCTGTCGATCCTCTTCCCCCTCGTGCTCGTCGCGCGGTCGATGGGCTCCCTCGCCGGGCTCCATCCGAAGAAGATCGAAGCCGCCAGGGCCGCGGGGCGCTTCGCCCCCGCCCGCATCGACGCGCTCCGCCGCACCGGCACGACGATCAACGACCAGCCGGTGTGCGAGATCGACGTGTCGGTCGCGCCGGCCGACCGCCCCGCCTACCGCACGACCATCCGCCAGCTCGTCGACATCGTGCGGATCCCGCAGTACCAGCCCGGGGCATCCGTGACCGTGGCTCGCCTCGAGGCGGATGCGCCCGAGGTCGCGATCATCGAGGACGAGGTGCCGGATGCCGCGCGACTGTCGCGCCTGCCCGCACGCGAGCACGTGGCCGAGTGGCAGGATGGCCCGGTCGTGCTGGGCGCGGAGCGCGCGCCGCGCAGGCGCAAGGGAGATCCGATCATCGGCACGGGCCCGAAGGGCCGCGGATGGCGGATCGCCGCCTACGTGGTGCTCGCCCTGGCCGGTGCGGCAGCCGTGCTCGTGCCGGTGGCCGACGACGTCCGGGCCGAGACGCTCACGATCATCACCGGCGAGGACCACGCGTCGATGTTCGCGGAGGGGCGCGTGCAGCGCGCCCTCGCCGCGATCGAGGAGGCCGCGGGAACGGATGAGACGGTGCAGGTGCTCGTGTACGAGGAGTTCGTGTCCGCCGACATGGCGACCGCACCGGGCTCCGACCGGTTCGACACCTTCTTCTACCGGGGCGGCGCCGTCGAGAACCAGGGGCCGGCGTCGATCCAGCCGGAGAACCCCGATGCGGAGCGCTTCCGCTTCGACGACATCGCGTGGGCCGCGTTCCCCGAGTTGCTCGCGCAGGCGCTCGACGAGGCCGGCCTGACGCGCGACGAGCTCGTCGACGGGCCGTACATGTTCGTCGAGCGCGGCTACGAGGAGGGCGCCCCGGTCGGCATCTCGATCTCCTTCGGCGACGGCTACGCGGACCACGCGTTCATCGGGTCAGCGGACGGCGCGTTCCTCGGCGCCCGCTGAGGCGGATCTCCGAGGCGACCAGCACCCCTTCTCCCCTCTCACCGTCCTCTCGACCGCGATGTCGGAGGCTGGAAATAGTGTTCGAACAACTCCTCTGGCGGAGCTAGAACATACTTTCTAGAATGGTGGGATGGGGATGGCGCTTCCGGTCGAGGTGCTGCGGCTGCAGACCGAGATCAGCAGGATGCAGCGGGCGAGCGCCCGCGTCACGGCACTGCCCGTGCACGACGCGCTCGCGCCCCTGTTCCCCGAGGGAGGCCTGCGCCCCGGTGCCGTCTACACGCTCGATCCCGCGGCGAGTCTGCTGCTGGCCCTGCTCGCCGAGCCCTCGCGAGCGGGCTCCTGGTGCGCGGTCGTGGGGATGCCCGAGCTCTCGGCGGAGGCGGCCGAGGCCGCGGGCGTCGACCTGTCGCGCTTCGCGCTCGTCCCCGAGCCCGGCGACCGCTGGCTCGCCGCGGTGTCGGCGATCGCCGAGGTCTTCCCCGTGGTCGCGGTGCGCCCCGCCGGGAGCCCGCGCGATGCCGAGGTCGCGCGCTTGACCGCGCGACTGCGCGACCGAGGCGGCGTGCTGCTCGTGACGGGGCCCTGGCCGCAGGCCGAGGCGACGCTGCACCTCGAAGATCCCGTGTGGTCCGGCCTCGGCGAGGGCCACGGTCTGCTCACGGCGCGGACCGTCACGGTGTCGTCGTCGGGGCGGCGCTCCCCCGTCCCGAAGCGTGTGCGCGTGCAGCTGCCCGGGCCGCAGGGCGCCCCTGTCGCGGTGCCCCGTCCGGCTCTCGTGCCCGCGGTGGTGCCCGTCCCGGCAGCGGAGGAGCGGATCGACGCGGCGGCGGCCGAACGCGCCGAGCGCGCTCGCGCGGTGCTCGCTCGCGCCGAGCAGAAGACGCGCGCAGCGCGACGCGGATTGGCGGCTGTCGGATGACCAGGGCCATCGTCGTGTGGCTGCCGGACTGGCCGGTCACCGCGCACCTGCGGACCGTGTCGCGCGACGCGGCACGCCGGGCCGCACGCGACCCGCGGGCACGCCAGGCGAGCACTCCCGCGACCGCCGCTGCGACGGTCGCCGCCGCTCCGCCGGTCGCGATCCTGCATGCCAACCGCGTGGTCGCCTGCTCGGCGGCGGCGCGCGCCGAGGGGGTGCGCCGCGGACAGCGCCGCCGCGACGCGCAGGCGGCCTGCCCCTCCCTGCAGCTCGCCCCGGCCGATCCAGGGCGCGACGAGCGCGCGTTCCTGCCCGTGCTCACGCGCCTCGACGAGCTCACCCCCGGTGTGCAGCCCTTGCGGCCGGGCCTCGCCGCAGTGCGGGCTCGGGGCCCCGCCCGCTTCTACGGCGGGGAGGAGCCCGCCGCCCTCGCCCTCATCGAGGCGCTCACGGCGATGGGGCTCCCAGGAGCCCGCGCCGGCGTCGCCGACGGCGTCTTCACCGCCGAGCGCGCCGCCCGCCTGACGCGCGCGGACGCCCCCGTCCGCTGCGTGCCGCCTGGAGCATCCGCCGACTTCCTCGCGCCCCTCTCCATCGCGGCCATCGAAGACGACGCCCTCGTGGGGCTGCTCGCGAAGCTCGGCGTGCAGACCCTCGGCGATTTCGCCGCGCTCGACGGCGAGCAGGTCCGCGCACGACTCGGCGAGCACGGCGTGCGGCTGCACGATCTCGCACGCGGCGCGGACTCCCGTCCCGTCGAGCCGCGTACGCCGCCGCCCGAGCTCGCGCGCGAGCTCGATCTCGAGCCGCCGCTCGAGCTCGCCGATCAGATCGCCTTCGCCGTGCGCCAGACGTGCGACGACGTCTGCACCGCCCTCGGCGAAGCCGGGCTCGTCTGCACCGAGGCCCGGATCATCCTCACCGACGACCGCGGCACGCGCAGCGAGCGCGTGTGGCTGCATCCCACGCGGTTCGACCCTGCGGCCCTCGTCGACCGCGTGCGCTGGCAGCTGCAGGCTGCCGCCGACGAGGGCGGCGACCTCGTCGGCGGCATCGCGCACGTCCGCATCGAGCCCGAGGCCGTCGACGACAGCGTGCATCACCAGCCGACGCTCATCGGCCAGGGCCCCGACGAGCGGCTCCATCACGCGATGTCGCGCGTGCAGGCGATGCTCGGGCACCGCGGCGTCGTCACCCCTGCCGTCGGCGGCGGGCGCTGGCTGCAGGAGCGCGAGGTGCGCGTGCCGTGGGGCGACGGGGAGCGGCCGGCTCAGCGACGCGACGCGCCGTGGCCGGGATCGCTGCCGCAGCCGCTGCCGAGCGAGGTGTTCCGCCATCCGAGGCGCACGCGCGTCTCCGGCCAGGGCGGCGCGGAGGTCTCCGTCGACGACCGTGGGCTGCTCACGGCGGCGCCCGCGGTCATCGACGGGCGCCCCATCACGGCATGGGCAGGGCCGTGGCCCGTGATCGAGCGCGGATGGGACGGCGAGCGGATGCGGCGAGCGCACCGCTTCCAGGTGGTCGACGCGGAGCAGACGGCCTGGCTCATCGTGCTGGAGGACGACTCCTGGTGGATCGAGGGGAGGTACGCCTGATGGGATGGCACAACCCGCCCGTGCGCTGGTCGGAGCTCGAGCGCGCGCTGAGCGGGCGTCGCCCCGATCCCGTCCCGGCCGGAGCGGACGGCGGCGACAGCCCTGCGTGGAGCCGCAAGCGCGGCGCGTACACGCCGCCTCCCATCGAGCGTCCGGTCGACGCCATCCCCTATGCCGAGCTGCACGCGCACTCGTCGTACTCGTTCCTCGACGGAGCCTCGTCACCCGAGGCCCTCGTCGAGGAGGCGGAGCGCCTCGGCCTGCATGCCCTCGCCCTCACCGACCACGACGGCTTCTACGGTCTCGCCCGCTTCGCCGAGGCGGCCGAGACGACGAGCGTCAAGACCGTGTTCGGCGCCGAGCTCTCGCTCGGGCTCTCCGAGCCGCAGAAGGGTCATGCCGATCCCGAGGGCGATCATCTGCTCGTGCTCGCCCGCGGCGAGGAGGGATACCACCGGCTCTCGGCCGCGATCACGCACGCGCAGCTGCGCGGAGGGGAGAAGGGGCGCCCCCTCTACGACCTCGAGGAGCTCGGCGCGCAGGCCGGCGGCGAGTGGGTCGTCCTCACCGGGTGCCGCAAGGGCGCGGTGCGGGGGGCGCTCGATGCCTCGCTGCGCGGAGGAGGAGATCTCGAGCGCACGGGGCGGGAGCTCGAGCGCCTCGTCTCGCTCTTCGGCCGCGACAACGTGAGCGTCGAGCTCACGGACCACGGCGATCCGCTCGACTCGCCCCGCAACGACGCGCTCGCGGCGCTCGCCGGCCGCCTGCACCTGCCGACCGTGGCGACCAACAACGTGCACTACGCGTCGCCGCACGACGCTCAGCTCGCGACGGCGATCGCGGCCGTGCGCGCGAACCGCAGCATGGACGATCTGGACGGCTGGCTTCCCGCGCACACGGCGGCGCACCTGCGCTCGGGCGCCGAGATGACGCGGCTCTTCGCGCGCCATCCCGGGGCGGTCGAGCGCACCGTGCCGCTCGCCGACGAGCTCGCCTTCCCGCTGCGGCTCGCGAAGCCCGCGCTGCCGAAGCTCGATCTCGACGACGGATGCACGCCGATGGAGCATCTGCGCCATCTCGTCTGGGAGGGCGTCGACCGGAAGTACCCCGGTCGCCGCGAGGAGGTGCGCACGCGCATCGAGAAGGAGCTGCGCGTCATCGAGGAGAAGGACTTCCCCGGCTACTTCCTCATCGTCCACGGCATCGTGCAGGAGGCCCGGCGCCGCGGCATCCTCTGCCAGGGTCGGGGCTCCGCCGCCAACAGCGCCGTCTGCTACCTGCTCGACATCACCGCGGTCGACGCGATCTTCTACGACCTCCCCTTCGAGCGCTTCCTCTCCGCGCTGCGCGACGAGGAGCCCGACATCGACGTCGACTTCGACTCGGATCGGCGCGAGGAGATCATCCAGTGGGTCTACGACGAGTACGGCCGCGAGCGCGCGGCGCAGGTCGCGAACGTCATCCAGTACCGGCCGAAGAACGCCATCCGCGACATGGCCAAGGCCCTCGGCTTCTCCCCCGGCCAGCAGGACGCCTGGTCGAAGCAGGTCGAGCGCTGGGGCGCCTCGGTCGACACCGGTCCCGACCACGACATCCCCGAGCAGGTGCTCGCGTACGCGACCGAGCTGCTCAAGGCGCCTCGGCACCTCGGCATCCACTCGGGCGGGATGGTGCTCACCGAGCGCCCCGTGGGCGAGGTCGTGCCCATCGAGCACGCCCGCATGGAGAAGCGCACGGTCATCCAGTGGGACAAGGACGACGCGGCGTGGATGGGTCTGGTCAAGTTCGATCTGCTGGGTCTCGGGATGCTCGCGGCGCTGCAGCACTGCTTCGACATCATCCGCGAGGCCACAGGCGAGGAGTGGCGGCTCGAGACGCTCCCGCGCGAGGAGGCCGCGGTCTACGACATGCTGTGCCGCGCCGACTCGATCGGCGTCTTCCAGGTGGAGTCGCGTGCGCAGATGGGCCTCCTCCCCCGGCTGCAGCCGCGCTCGTTCTACGACCTCGTCGTGCAGATCGCCCTCATCCGCCCCGGTCCGATCCAGGGTGGCGCCGTCCATCCGTTCGTGAAGCGGAAGGCGGCCCTCGAGGCCTACCGCCGCGAGCACCCGGATCTGTCGTACGACGCGTGCGTCGCGGCGGTCGTCGAGTACCCCCACCCCAAGCTCGAGCCGGTGCTCAAGCGCACGCTGGGCGTGCCGATCTTCCAGGAGCAGCTCATGCAGATGGCGGTCGCCGTCGGCAACTGCGACGCGGGCGAGGCCGACCTGCTCCGTCGGGCGATGGGCTCCAAGCGCGGGCAGGAGAAGATCGAGACGCTCAAGAAGAAGCTCTACGCGGGGATGGCCGAGAACGGCATCACGGGAGAGCTCGCCGACGACCTGTACGGGCGCATCCAGGCGTTCGCGAACTTCGGCTTCGCCGAGTCGCACTCGCTGTCGTTCGCGCTGCTCGTCTACGCCTCGTCGTGGATCAAGCTCCACTACCCCGCCGCGTTCCTCGCAGGGCTCCTCCGCTCGCAGCCCATGGGCTTCTACTCGCCCGCGTCGCTCACGGCAGATGCGCGTCGACACGGGGTGCGCGTGCGCCGGCCCGACATCAATCTGTCGGGTGCGACCGAGGAGCTCGAGCCCCTCGAGCGCGCCGACGAGCCTGCGCACCGTGTGCACAGCCGCGAGACGATCGGCGCGGCGCGCAGGGCGCCGACCGGATGGGAAGCGTGCCGTGAGCACGACCAGCCTCCCGTCGGCGACTTCGACCGGAGCGCGCGCGACGAGTCGGAGGCGCACCGCCGCGATGGGGCGCACGCCGTCCGCCTCGGCCTGGCCGGGGTCACCGGCATCGGCCTCGCCACCGCGAAGCGGATCGTCGCCGAACGCGCCGCGAACGGCCCGTTCACCGACCTCAACGGGCTCGTGCGGCGCACGGGCGTGACCGAGGCGCAGGTCGAGGCGCTCGCCACGGCGGGGGCCTTCGAGGGCCTCGGGATGACCCGTCGCGAGGCGATCTGGATGGCCGGCTCGGCGGCGCTCGATCGGGCGGAGTTCCTGCCGGGAACGGTCGCGTCGGTGCAGCCGCCGCTCTTCCCCGACCCCTCGAGCTTCGAGCGCCTGGCCGCGGACCTGTGGGCCACGGGCATCTCGGTCAACGACCATCCGCTCGCGCACTACCGCGTGCAGCTCAACGGCCGGGGCGTGCTGCCGTCGACGGCGCTGCGCACGCACGAGTCCGGTCGCCGCGTCGAGATCGCGGGCCTCGTGACCCACCGGCAGCGCCCGGCGACCGCATCGGGAGTGACGTTCCTGAACCTCGAGGACGAGCACGGGCTCATGAACGTCATCTGCTCGACGGGCGTCTGGAACCGCTACCGACGCGTGCTGCGCGACAGCCCCGCGCTCATCGCACGCGGCATCCTCGAGCGCTCACCCGAGGGCGTCGTCAACCTCCTCGCCGACGCGTTCGAAGACCTCCGCGTCGGGGTCAAGCACAACTCGCGCGACTTCCAGTGACCGCATCATGGCCTGTGGATAACTGCCGCGTCCGCGCCGCGAGCGCACTACCGTGACATGCATGATGCCCCGCAGGCCCCTCGCCCTCGTCGCCGCGATCGCCGGCGCGATCTCGCTCGCGGGCTGCGTACCCGAACCCGCGCCGACGCCGACGCCGACGCCGAACGGCTTCGCGTCAGAGGAGGAGGCATTCGCCGCGGCGGAGGAGACGTGGAACGAGTACGTCACCGCCGTCAATGACGTGGACCTAAGGAACGCCGACACGTTTGAGCCGCTGTACGAACTCACCGTGGGCGACTTTAATGCCGATGTTCGTGAGGAGTACAGCCGAAACCATGCCGAGGGCTGGACAACAAGCGGCGACGCCGCGACGAAATCGTTCCAACCAGTCAGCTATGACGCGAAAACCCACCAGGTTGTCGCGATCAGCTGCCTCGACGTTTCAGAGGTCCAGGCATTCGATGCGTCCGGAGAGTCCGTCGTCGATCCCGAGCGGCGAGATCTACAAGCGCTCGAGATCACGTTCACGCTTCGTCCTGAAAAAGCTGACGCGCGCATAAGCGATGTCTCCGGGAGCGCCTCGGAGTCGATATGCGAATAGCCTCAGTCACAGCGACCTTGATCCTCTTGCTCACGCCCCCGTCGATGAACGTCCTCGTAGCGGAAGCAATCCCGGCCTGTGCAGATATAGGACTCTGGACAAACTGCGACACCGACAACAAGGAAGACCACGTCGAGCTTGAGGGAGAGCGGCACATTCCGCAGGCTCCTCCGCCGCAGCAGCAGAACCCGCAGCAGGAGTACGAGTACATCGACTACGGCGACAACGGCCTGCCGCAGGTGCCGGGGCAGCAGGAGGAGCGGGTGCCGTGCCGGCTCGAGAACTGGCCGGAGGCGCGGGATCAGTGCCGTGTCGAGAAGCCGCCGGCGGAGGAGGATCCCGAGCCGGAGGCGCCGGTCATCCCGCCGCTGACCGAGCGCGACGTGCTGACGTTCGCGCCGGCTCCACCGAGCGTGACCACCGAGCCCGCCGGCATCGCGATCGTGGGCATGCCGATGAACGTCGTCGCGCCCGCTCAGGAGCACGTCGCTGGCGGTTCGCTGTTCGGGCTGCCGGTCACCGTGACCTTCACCCCCGCGTCGTTCGCCTTCGACTTCGGCGACGGCACGGTGCAGACGGTCGGCTCGGGCGGATCGACGTGGAACGACCTCGGGCTCCCGGAGTTCTCGGCGACCGAGACGAGTCACGCCTATGCGGCCCGCGGCTCGTACGGCGTCGTCGTCTCCGTGTCGTACAGCGCCGTGGTCGACTTCGGCGTGTGGGGCGTCTATCCCGTCGACGGGCTCGTCACCGCGACGTCGGCAGGATCACCCGTGCGGGTGGTCGAGGCGCACACCGCCCTCGTCGAGGGCTCATGCGTCGAGAACCCCGCGGGCCCCGGCTGCTGAGGCCGCAGCGCCGAGGCGTCGTCTCATGCGTCTCGTGAAGCGCAGCACCGAGCGGATGGGCACCCCGATCGCGTACGCGACGGATCCCGAGACCGTGCGGTCGGCGTCGCCCAGTGCGAGCCGCCGCTCCCACGCGTCGCGAGCGCGGCCTCCCCAGCGCCGGTACGGCGGGCGCGGCGCGAGCGCTCCCGCCCGCCGCTGCGCCACGAGCCCGGCGAGCTGCTCGCTCCAGTCGTCGTCCGCCATGTCGTGGAAGTAGCTGTCGCGCAGCCATTCCGCGCGGGGCATGCGGAAGCTCCGCGCGATCACGTCGTCCTCACCGCCGAACAGGCCGCTCCCCTCGAACACGACGTTGATGAGGCGGCGCGAGACGCCGAACGTGTCGAGCACGATCACGGGCACGCCGCGCGCGATGGCCTCGATCGCCGCGGTCGAGCTGACGGTCACGAGCCCTTCGGCCCTGTCGAGCGCCTCGCCCATCGGCTCCGTCGAGAAGACGAGATTCGGCGGCACGTCGCCGAGCTCGGCGATGAGATCCGGATAGGCATCCCGCTCGGCGTGCGTCTGCTGCTCCCCCGCGCGCCCGCGCAGCTTCACGACGACACGGCGACTCGGGTCGAGCTTCGCCGCGTCGACGAGGATGCGCGCGACGAGCTCACGATCCTCACGCGCGCGCGGCACGATCGCCTGCGCCGCGAACACGAGGTCCGTTCCGCCGCGCGCAGGCTGCCCGCTCGGCGTGCCTCCTGCCGCGAACGGCAGGCGAGCCAGGCCGAACCGCTGCGCGATCCCCCGTTCCTCCGCGAGCCGAGCGAACTCCCGCACCTCGCGATGCGCATGCAGCACGAAGAGATCGCATTGACGCCGGAAGTGCAGGGCGAGCCACGTCGCGGGGACGGAGATGCCCGGGAGCCCCGTCACGATGACGGGCCGCGGCTCCAGCTGTGCGACCTCCCTCGCGACGACGCGCACGAGCGGACCTCGCGCGGCGACGAGCACCGCGTCGGCATCCGCCACGAGCTCCGTGAGCTCGTCGAAAGCGGCGCGCCGCACGCGGCTCCGGTCGAGCCCGCTTCCCGCGAGCGCCGTCTCGAGCTGGGCGTCGCTCACGACGAGCGGCGTGTCCAGCACGATGAGCTCGCCGGCCTCATCCGGAAGGGTCCCCAGCAGGGCGGCCGCCCACTTGACGTACGAGTCGGTGTCGGCGATCCCCACGACCCGCCGCAGTGCGGCGGTGGTCATGCGTCGATCGCGTGCGCGAACCGACGCCGCGCGCCCGCGCGAACGCGCATCCGGTCGATGAGCGGCGCCATCGCCCGGGCGATCTCGAGCTGCTCCTCGGAGTCGATCTCGATGGCCGTGCGCTCGGAAACCTCGACGATCTCGATACGGCCGAAGAACCGATGGCGGGCGCGGAGGAAGCCCTCGACATCCAGCACGTAGAACGCGCCCGTCTCGAGGAAGTGCGGCTCGCGGTCCTGCCGCCGCGGCCGGTACCCGACCTCGTGGTTGACCGCCTCGGCCCCGCGCTCACCCCGCCGCCACAGGAAGCCGTAGGACTCGACCGCCGAGAACGCGCAGTCGGCATTCCCCTCTCGGACCCCGGCCACCGCTATCCGGAGCGACTCGGCGTCGATGAACGGCGACGTCGCCTGCAGGAAGACGAGCACGCGCGGGCGCACGCCCTGGGCCGCGAGGGCGTCGAGCGCGTGCAGGAGCGCCGACTCCGAGCTCGCGGTCGAACCGGCGATCTCCGCCGGACGCTCGATCACCGCCGCCCCGTGGACCGTCGCGGTCGCCGCGATCTCCGCATCGTCGGTCGACACGAACACCTGGTCGATGCCCGCGTCGAGCGCCGAGCGCACCGCGCGGCCCACAAGCGGGACCCCCGAGATGCGGCGGAGGTTCTTGCCCGGCACCCCCACCGACCCGCCGCGAGCGGGGATCACCGCGACGACGTCGGCGGGCGCCGTCGCCGCGTCGTCGATCGCAGCGGTCGGCGCGCCCCCGGAGCCCCCCAGCTCCCTCGCGCCGACCGCCGCAGTCTCATCCGAGGCTGTCCGCCCCGGGAGCTCGTCCGCGAACGGCTCGCCCGTGCGTCGCACGATGCCGTCCTTCTCGCGCAGCACGCTTCCCGTGCCCTCGAGCAGCAGCGACAGCGTCGTCGTCGCGCTCGTCGCGAGCGACAGGACCTCGAGCGGCCGCCCGGCCCCCGCCAGCACCAGCTCCACCGGAAGCCCGAGGCGTGCGACCGTCACACCCGGCAGCGCCGAGACGAGGTCGAGCTGCTCATCGGTCTCACGGCGGTGCGGCAGGTACGTCACCGGCTCAGCGGCCGCCTCGTCGGCGACCCACGCGATGTAGTCCGGCAGCGGCATATGCCCGTCCACCGGGCGCGCGCTGCCGAGCAGAAGTCGATCTCCGCCCACGGCCCGCCTCATCCGGTCGCTGTGCGCGCTGTCGCGCAGCCATCCGAATCCGTGGGCGCCGACGCCGACCCCTAGCGTGCCCAGCGCCGCGGTGCGCTCGTCGCCCAGTGCGAACGCCGTGAAGAGGTCGACGCCGCCGGCGTGTGCGCGTCGGCGCAGGTGCTCGAGGGCCGAGGGGCCGAATCTCGCCGTGAGCCCGCGCTCGGTCTGCCCCGGTCGCGCGTAGGGGCGCCTCCCCGTGAGCGCGTCGGCGAGGGCGAGCGTGTTCGCGCCGTCGTCGAGGAACGTCACGCGGTCGGGGCGCAGCACGCTCGCGGCGAGACGGAACTGCCCCGAGAAGCCGTCGCCGACGATCCAGTGTCGGTGGCGCGCGAGCAGCCGCCACGGGATGCCGAAGTACGGGAGCATGTCTCCGAGCGGCGCGCGCCGGGCCGAGAGCTCTGCCGCGGTCTCGGGAACCTGCGTCGTGAGGCGGCACGCGACATCGATCACGGTGCCGTGAGCGTGCGCCCACTCGGCCGCCCCGAGCAGCTGCAGGGGCGACTCGATCCATGCGACCGGCTCGCGCTCCACGTGACCTCCTGGCTCTGCGGGATGCCCCGCGCGGCGAGACGCGGGTGTCCCACCTTGACGACCAGGGTGAGCCGAGGGCGTGAACGGGCCCCGGTCCGCGGGTGAGCCGCGGACGACGCGCACATGAACGGATGGTGACGCGGCGGCACTGGCAGGATGGGCACGTGCCCCGCCTCATGCTGCTCGACACCGCCTCGCTCTACTTCCGCGCGTTCTACGGCGTCCCCGACACGGTGCGCGCCGCCGACGGCACGCCCGTCAACGCGGCCCGCGGCCTCCTCGACATGATCGCGAAGCTCGTCACGACCTACGAGCCGACGCACCTCGTCGCTTGCTGGGACGACGACTGGCGCCCGCAGTGGCGCGTCGACCTCATCCCGTCGTACAAGGCGCACCGCGTCGTCGAGGTCGTCGCCGCCGGCCCCGACGTGGAGGAGGTGCCCGATCCCCTCGAGGCGCAGGTGCCGGTCATCCGCGAGGAGCTCAGCGCGCTCGGCATCCCGATCGTGGGGGCGGCGGAGCACGAGGCCGACGACGTCATCGGGTCGCTCGCGACGCAGTCCGCCATGCCCGTCGACATCGTCACGGGCGATCGCGACCTCTTCCAGCTCGTCGACGACGCCCGCGACGTGCGCGTCATCTCCACCGTGAAGGGCATGAGCAAGCTCGAGGTGATGACGGAGGGCGTCATCCTCGAGCGATACGGCATCCGCGCCGACCAGTACGCCGATTTCGCGACGCTCCGCGGCGACGCCTCCGACGGGCTGCCGGGCGTCGCGGGTGTCGGCGAGAAGACGGCGGCGACGCTCCTCGCCGCGCATGGCGATCTCGCGGCCATCCGCTCTGCTGCCGCCGAGGGCGTGGGCATGACGAAGGGTCAGGCCGCGAAGGTCCTCGCCGCCGCGCCGTACCTCGACGTGGCGCCTCGGGTCGTCGCGGTCGTCAGAGACCTCGCGCTCGGCGACGTCGACGGAGAGCTGCGCCCGCTCGACGAGGCGCGCCGCACCGCCGCCCTCGAGCTCGCCGAGCGATGGAACCTCGGCACGTCGATGGCCCGCGCGATCGACGCGCTCGACCGCTGACGATCAGGCGGCGCTGAACCGCTGCGTCGCCGCGATCCACTCCTCGAGCTTCGCGGTCGCCCGCCCGTCGTCGACCGCGGCCGCCGCCTCGTCGCGCGCCTCGGTGAGCCGCTGGATCATGTTGCGCTGGGCCTGCGTCGGGTCCTGCGACAGCCGGTAGGCCACGATCCCCGCCGCGGCGTTGAGCAGGACGATGTCCCGGACAGCTCCCTCCTCGCCCGCGAGGGTGCGACGCAGCACATCGGCGTTGTGCTCGGGGGTGCCGCCGAGGAGATCCTCCATCTGCGCCGTCGGGATGCCGATGTCGCGCGGATGGATGTCGAACTCGTGCATGTCGCCGTTCGAGATCTCCCAGATGCGGCTGTACCCCGTCGTGGTGAGCTCGTCGAGCCCGTCCTCACCGCGGAACACGAGGGCCGTCGCGCCGCGCGTGCGGAACACGCCGGTGATGAGCGGAACGCTCTCGATCTGCGCGACGCCCACCGCGTTCGCCTCGGCGCGCGCCGGGTTCACGAGCGGCCCGAGGTAGTTGAAGACCGTCGGGACGCCCAGCTCGGCGCGCGTCGGGCCCGCGTGCTTGAAGCCCGGATGGAACGCGGCGGCCCAGGCGAACGTGATGCCGGCCGCGTCGAGCACCTGCGCGACGGCCTCGGCCGGGAGGCGCAGATCGATGCCCAGCGCGCTCAGGACATCCGATGCGCCCGACTTGGAGCTCGCGGCCTTGTTGCCGTGCTTCACGACGGGGATGCCCGTGGCCGCCACGATGATCGATGCCGTCGAGGAGATGTTGACGGTGCCGAAGCGATCGCCCCCGGTCCCGACGATGTCGAGCACGCGCGGATCGACAGGCAGCGGCACGGCGGCCTCGAGGATCGCGTCTCGGAAGCCGATGATCTCCTCGACCGACTCCCCCTTGGCGCGCAGGGCGAGCAGGAATCCGCCGAGCTGAGCGGGCGTCGCCTGACCCTGCATGACCTGCCGCATGGCCCAGGTCGCCTCCGACACGCTGAGGTCCTGACGGGACAGCACCGTGGTCAGAACGGACGGCCAGCTGAGCTCATCGATCATGCCTCGATCTTAGGGCGCATGCGGGGCGGTCTCCCAGCAGGTTGTAAGGCGAACCTAAGTCGCAGGAGGGTGCGACGCACACCCTCCGGTGCCAAAATCACTCCCCGATATCGGCCATAATGGACGGGTGACGACCTCAGCTACGTATGCCCCTGCGCCGAGAACCGTGAAGCGCCCCGATCCCGTCGCCGTCGGCACGATCGTCTGGCTCGGCAGCGAGGTCATGTTCTTCGCGGGTCTGTTCGCGATCTACTTCACCCTCCGCAGCACCTCCCCTGAGCTCTGGGAGAGCCGCACCGAGCTCCTCAACGTGCCGTTCGCGCTCGTGAACACGATCATCCTCGTGCTCTCGAGTGTCACGTGCCAGATGGGCGTGTTCGCCGCGGAGCGCATGCAGCCCTACACCGTCAAGGGCAACGGGTGGAAGAGCTGGGGCATGGTCCCGTGGTTCTGGGTGACCTTCGCGCTGGGCGCGATCTTCGTCTCCGGCCAGGTCTGGGAGTACGCGCAGCTCGTCAGCGAGGGCATGCCGTACGGCGCCGACTCGTACTCGTCGGCCTTCTACCTCACGACCGGCTTCCACGCCATGCACGTGACCGGCGGCCTCGTCGCGTTCCTGTTCACCATCGGCCGCGCGTTCGCGGTCAAGAAGTTCACGCACAAGGAAGCCACCACGGCGATCGTCGTGTCGTACTACTGGCACTTCGTCGACGTCGTCTGGATCGCCCTGTTCGCGGTCATCTACTTCCTGAAGTAAGAGCGGAGCAACAACATCCCCATGGCACGAGAGAAGAAGCGCCGCTCCCACGGCCGTCGCAGCCCCCTCGCCGCAGCAGCCCTCATCGGCATCGGCCTCGTCCTGTCCGGCGGCATCTACGCCGGTGCATCCGCGGCCGTCGCCGCGACGAGCCAGCCCACCGCGGCCGAGACGAGCCTGACCGCCGAGGACGGCGAGAAGCTGTTCCAGGCGAACTGCGCCACCTGCCACGGCCTCGACCTGCAGGGCACGGACGACGGCCCCTCGCTGTACGGCGTCGGTGCGCTCGCGGTCGAGTTCCAGGTCTCCACCGGCCGCATGCCGATGGCCGCCCAGGGCCCGCAGGCCGACCAGAAGCCGGTCCAGTTCACCGAGGAGCAGATCCTCGCGATGGCCGAGTACGTGCAGTCGGTCGCCCCCGGCCCCGACTTCCCGTCGGACCACGTGCTCGACGGCGAGGGCGACCTCGCGCGCGGCGCTGAGCTGTTCCGCATCAACTGCGCCATGTGCCACAACGTCGCCGCAGCCGGCGGCGCACTCACCCAGGGCAAGTGGGCCCCGGACATCCAGGACACGAGCGCCCTGCACATCTACGCGGCCATGGTCACCGGCCCGCAGAACATGCCCGTCTTCAACAACATGAACCTCACGCCCGAGGACAAGCGCGACATCATCTCCGCTCTCCTCTACCAGCAGGAGCAGCAGGCGCCCGGCGGCTTCACGATCGGCTCGCTCGGCCCCGTCGCGGAGGGTCTCTTCGTGTGGATCTTCGGCATCGGCGGCCTCGTGGCCATCACGGTGTGGATCACGGCGAAGTCGAACTGAGCATGGCGAACGAAGAGGACAAGAGCGACATGGCACACGAGCACGACACGCAGGCGGTCGAGAAGGCCTACCGGCCTTCTCCCGGCCTCGCCGTCGCGGTCGACGACCCCGTGAAGAACCCGGGGCTCCCCCCGCACCGGGCGCGCATCACGGACAAGGACCCGCAGGCCAACCGCCGTGCGGTCCGCACGATCTACACGCTGTTCTACGTCTCGGTGGCGGCGAGCATCTGGGCGGTCGCCGCCTACATGCTGTTCCCCATCGAGGGCGACAACGCCACGATGTCGGCCATCCGGAACAACAACCTGTTCATCGGACTCGGCATCGCGTTCGCGCTGCTCGCGATCGGCATCGGGGCCATCCACTGGTCCAAGGCGATCATGAGCGACAAGGAGTTCGTCGAGGAGCGCCACACGACCCGCGGCTCCGAGCCGACGCGCGCGGCCGCCGTCAAGGCCTTCGCCGACGCGAACGAGGAGTCCGGCTTCGGACGCCGCAAGATGATCCGGAACTCGCTGTTCGCGGCTCTCGCGGCCAGCATCATCCCGGGCATCACGCTCTTCCGCAACCTCGCCCCGAACGACGGCAAGGACCCGGTCCAGCTGCTCAACGAGACGATGTGGGAGAAGGGCGAGCGCCTCGTGCTCGACCCCGAGGGCACGCCCGTCAAGGCGTCGGATGTCACGCTCGGGTCGGCGTTCCACATCATCCCCGAGTCGCTCGCGTCGCTGTCGCACTCCGACGGCTACCTCGAGGAGAAGGCGAAGGCCATCGTGCTCCTCGTCCGCCTGCTCCCCGAGCAGCTCACGGAGAGCGAGGAGCGCAAGGACTGGTCGTACGACGGCATCGTCGCGTACTCGAAGGTGTGCACGCACGTCGGCTGCCCCGTCGCCCTGTACGAGCAGCAGACGCACCACCTCCTGTGCCCCTGCCACCAGTCGCAGTTCGACGTGTCCGACCACGCGAAGGTCGTCTTCGGCCCCGCCGCGCGTCCGCTGCCGCAGCTGCCCATCACCGTCGACGACGAGGGCTACCTCGTCGCCAAGAGCGGCTTCACCGAACCCGTCGGCCCGAGCTTCTGGGAGCGTCATTGAGCACCGCAACCGTCACTGACAAGCCGCAGGAGAAGCCCCTCGGCGGACGCTTCGTCGGCGCGACGGCGAACTACATCGACGAGCGGACGAGCATGTCCGGCTTCGTCAAGGCCCTCGGACGCAAGGTCTTCCCCGACCACTGGTCGTTCATGCTCGGCGAGATCGCGCTGTGGTCGTTCGTCGTGGTCCTGCTCTCGGGCACGTACCTCACGTTCTTCTTCCAGGCGTCGATGGTCGAGACGCACTACGACGGCGCCTGGCTGCCGATGCGCGGCATCCCGATGTCCGCGGCCATGGAGTCGACGCTGCACATCAGCTTCGACATCCGCGGCGGCCTGCTCGTCCGCCAGATCCACCACTGGGCGGCGCTCGTCTTCGTGGCGGGCATCGGCATCCACATGCTCCGCGTGTTCTTCACGGGCGCGTTCCGCAAGCCGCGTGAGCTGAACTGGGTCATCGGCTTCGTCCTCTTCATCCTCGCGATGGCCGAGGGCTTCACGGGCTACTCGCTCCCCGACGACCTCCTCTCGGGCAACGGCCTCCGCATCATCGACGGCATGATCAAGGGCATCCCGCTCATCGGCACGTGGACCTCGTACCTCCTCTTCGGCGGCGAGTTCCCCGGCACCGACATCGTGGGCCGCCTGTACACGCTGCACATCCTGATCCTGCCGCTGCTCGTCATCGGCCTGATCGCGGTGCACCTCCTGCTCATGATCGTCAACAAGCACACGCAGTTCGCCGGCCCCGGCCGCACGAACGAGAACGTCGTGGGCTACCCGATGATGCCGGTCTACATGTCCAAGATGGGCGGCTTCTTCTTCATCGTGTTCGGCGCGATCGTGCTCATCGCGTCGCTCGTGCAGATCAACCCGATCTGGAACTACGGTCCCTACGACCCGTCCCCCGTCTCGGCCGGAACCCAGCCCGACTGGTACATCGGCTTCGCGGACGGCGCGCTGCGTCTCGCCCCGTCGCACCTCGACGTCGTCATCGGCAACTACACGCTGTCGTTCGGCATCCTCATCCCGCTCGTCGTCCTCGGCCTCTTCATCGTGGTCGTCATGTTCTACCCCTTCATCGAGGCGTGGATCACGGGCGACAAGCGCGAGCACCACATCGCCCAGCGCCCGCGCAACGCCGCGACGCGCACCGCGATCGGCGCCGCCGGCGTGGTCTTCTACGCGACGCTGTGGGCCGCTGCCTCGTCGGACATCATCGCGACGCACTTCCGCCTGACGATGGAGGGGGTCATCCTCTTCCTCCAGATCTCGCTGATCCTCGCCCCGGTGGTCGTGTACTTCATCACGAAGCGCGTCTGCATCGCGCTGCAGAAGAAGGACCGCGAGATCGTCCTCCACGGCTACGAGTCGGGCCGCATCGTCCGCCTCCCCGGCGGCGAGTACCGCGAGGTGCACAAGCCCGTGAACGAGTACGAGCGCTGGAAGCTCGTCGCGGAGGAGACGTACGAGCCTCTCGTCGTCCGTCCTGACGACCGTGGCCGCATCACGGCTGGCCAGAAGCTCCGCGCGGGCCTCTCGCGCTGGTTCTTCGAGGACCGCCTCGCTCCGGTCACCGAGACGGAGTACCGCGCGGCGCTCGAGCACCAGCAGCACGTGCTTCACGAGTACGGCGACGGGCACGCCCACGGCGAGCTCGAGTCGGGCCACGACAAGCACTGAGCCAACGGCTTCAGCAGAAGGGCCCCGGATCCTCGGATCCGGGGCCCTTCTGCTGTCACCGGATCCGTCAGCCGAGCACGCGGATGGGCGCGCCGTCCAGGAACGCCTGCACGTTCTCGACGATCGCGGGATAGAAGACCTCGTACGACGCGCTCGTCACGTAGCCGAGGTGGGGCGTGAGGACAGTCCGCGGCGCGGACGCGAGCGGATGGTCGTGCGGAAGCGGCTCGGTATCGAACACGTCGAGCGCGGCGCCGCCGAGCCATCCCTCCGTCAGCCCGCGGACGAGAGCGTCCGTGTCGACCAGGCCCGCGCGCGCCGTGTTCACGAGCAGTCCATCCGGGCCGAGCGCGCGCAGCTCCCTCTCCCCCACGACGAGACGCGTGCTGTCGGACAGCCGCAGGTGGAGCGAGAGGATGTCCGCTCGTTCGGCGAGCTCGAGCAGCGTCGACACGCGCTCGGCGCCGGCGGCAGCGGCGCGCTCCTCCGTGAGATGCGGGCTCCACGCGGCCACCGACATCCCGAACGCGTGCGCGTACCGCGCGATGCGCGAGCCGATGCGTCCGAGCCCGACGATGCCGAGCGTCATCCCCTCCGCCTCGCGCCCGACGGTCTGCTGCCAGGCCCCGCTGCGCGCGTTCCCGTCCTCGACGGGGAGGTTCCGGAGGGCGGCCAGCAGGAGCGCCCAGGTGAGCTCAGGAGCACCGGCCGCGGAGCCGGGCGTCCCGGCGACGACGATGCCTCGCTCGCCAGCAGCCGCGAGGTCGATGGACGCGTTGGCCGTCCCTGTCGTGACGAGAAGGCGCAGAGCGGGCAGGCGCTCGAGAGCGGCCCGGTCGAAGACCGTGCGCTCGCGCATCGCCGCGATCGCGTCGAAGCCCTGCAGGGCGCGAGCCGCGTCATCCCCGAGGTGCTCGTGGAAGAAGACCACGTCGACGCCTCGCGCGCGGAGCGCATCCCAGTCGGCGTAGGACGCCGCCACGCGCTGGTAGTCGTCGAGCACGGCCAGTCGGCGAAGAGATCCCATGCTCCGAACCTAGCGGCGCCAGTAGAGTGAGCGGCGTCGGGCGCCCCGGCCCGGCGCGTGCCATGCAGCAGAGAGAGCGCCGAGATGAGAACGCTTCGCTACTCGATCAACGTCACCCTCGACGGGTGCTGCCATCACGAGGCAGGACTCCCGCCCGACGACGAGTCCATGCGGTACTGGACGGAGGAGATGGAGCGGGCCGATGCCCTCGTCTTCGGCCGCGTGACGTACGAGATGATGGAGTCCGCCTGGCGACGACCGGCCTCCGGTGAATGGCCGGGATGGATGGGCGGCGCCGAGGTCGCGTTCGCCGAGGCCATCGAGGGCGCTCGGAAGTACATCGCGTCCACCACCCTCGACAAGGTGGACTGGAACGCCGAGATCCTCGAAGGCGACGTCGGCACCGCGGTCCAACGCCTGAAAGAGGAGCCGGGCGAGGACCTGTGGGTCGGCGGTGTGCGGCTTCCCCTCGCCCTTGCCGATCGGGGGCTCATCGACGAGTACGAGTTCGTCGTCCACCCGGTGCTCGCCGGGCGCGGACCGACCCTGCTCTCCGGTCTGCGCGCGCGCATCGAGCTCGAGCCCGTGGCCCGACGGGAGTTCGGTTCAGGAGCCGTCGCCGTCCGGTATCGGCCTCGGGCGATACGAGCATGAACGGAAGAGGCCCCGACCCGGACGAACCGGATCGGGGCCTCTGCGGCGCGTGCGCTGCTCAGCGCGCGAAGTTGCCGCGGTAGTACTCGTAGACCCACCCGAAGAGGGCGACGATCAGCAGGCCGGCCGCGACGGGGATCAGGAAGTGCGCGGTCGCGAGCGAGACGGCGCCCACCGCCACGGCGCTGCCGAGCACGAGCGGCCACCACGACCACGGGCTGAACTCGCCCTGCTCGGTCTCGCCATCGTCGATGTCGGCGTCGAGACGATCCTCGGGGAGCTCCACACCGTGCTGGCCCTTGTGGACCAGCTGCACGTAGAAGGCGATCAGAGCGGCCATGAAGGCCGTGAAGAGGAGCGCCACAGCGCCGACCCACTCGATGTGGCCGCCGTAGTAGGCGAGCCCCCACCCGACGTAGATGACCGCGCAGAGCAGGAAGAACCCGCTGAGCAGCCACCAGATGACGACGTTGGAGCGCATTACTTCACCTTCCCATCGGCGAGGTCCACCGCGGGCGCGTCAGGCGCGTCCTTGGCCGGTCCGACACCCACGGGCACGCCGGCCTCGGGGTGGTTGAGGTCGAACGCCGGGCGCTCGCTGCGGATGCGCGGGATCGACGTGAAGTTATGGCGCGGCGGCGGGCACGAGGTGGCCCACTCGAGCGAGGCGCCGTAGCCCCACGGGTCGTTGACCGTGATGCGCGGCGCGGTGCGCGCCGTGATCCACACGTTGAGGAGGAACGGCAGCATCGAGGCGCCGAGGATGACCGCGCCCACCGTGGAGAGCTGGTTGCCCCAGGTCCATCCGTCGGCCTCCGAGTAGTCCGCGTAGCGGCGGACCATGCCGTCGACGCCCAGCCAGTGCTGGATGAGGAACGTCATGTGGAAGCCGATGAACAGCATCCAGAAGTGCACATAGCCGAGGCGCTCGTTGAGCATCCGCCCCGTCCACTTCGGCCACCAGAAGTAGAAGCCGGCGAACATCGCGAACACGACCGTGCCGAACACGACGTAGTGGAAGTGCGCCACGACGAAGTACGAGTCGCTCAGGTGGAAGTCGAGCGGCGGCGACGAGAGGATGACGCCGGTCAGGCCGCCGAAGACGAACGACACGAGGAAGCCGAGGGCGAAGACCATGGGCGTCTCGAACGTCACCGAGCCGCGCCAGAGCGTGCCGATCCAGTTGAAGATCTTCACGCCGGTCGGGACGGCGATGAGCATCGTCATGAGGGCGAAGAACGGCAGCAGGACGGCGCCCGTGACGTACATGTGGTGCGCCCACACCGAGACGGACAGCGCGGCGATCGCGATCGTCGCGTAGACGAGCGTCTTGTAGCCGAAGATCGGCTTGCGGCTGAAGACCGGGAAGATCTCCGACACGATGCCGAAGAACGGCAGAGCGATGATGTACACCTCGGGGTGGCCGAAGAACCAGAACAGGTGCTGCCAGAGGAGCACGCCGCCGTTCGCCGGGTCGTAGATGTGCGAGCCGAAGATGCGGTCGGAGGCGGCGGCGAACATGGCGGCCGCGAGCACGGGGAACGCGATCAGGATGAGCAGGCTCGTGATGAGCGTGTTCCACGTGAAGATCGGCATGCGCCACATCGTCATGCCGGGTGCGCGCATGGTGATGATCGTCGTGATGAAGTTCACACCGCCGAAGATCGTGCCGAAGCCCGAGATGCCGAGGCCGAGCATCCAGAGGTTGCCGCCGATGCCGGGCGTGAACGACGCGTTGGCGAGCGGCTGGTAGGCGAACCATCCGAACGAGGCCGCACCCTGCGGCGTGAGGAAGCCCGCGACCGCGATGAGCGATCCGAACGTGAACAGCCAGAAGGCGAAGGCGTTCAGACGCGGGAACGCGACGTCAGGCGCACCGATCTGCAGGGGCAGGAGCGCGTTCGCGAAGCCCGCGAAGAGCGGTGTCGCGAACATCAGCAGCATCACGGTGCCGTGCATCGTGAAGAGCTGGTTGTACTGCTCCTTCGTCGGGATGATCTGCATGCCCGGCGCGAAGAGCTCCGCGCGGATGACGAGGGCCATGACGCCGCCGAGCGCGAAGAACAGCAGCGACACGATCAGGTACATGTACCCGATGGTCTTGTGGTCGGTGGAGGTGATCCACTTGACCACGATGTTGCCCTTCTGCTCCACGCGCGAGCCGCTCAGGAGCGCGGCCTGGCGGGGAGGCAGCGTGGTCGGGCGCTCCGTGACGGTCGCCATGATCAGTGCTCCTCTTCCGTGGTGCTGGCAGCCCCGGTGCCGGGGTTGTTGGCGAGACGGTCGTAGGCGTCGGTGATGTCGCCCGTCTGGCCCTTGGCCTCGAGCTCGTCGAGGTACGCCTCGTACTCGGCCTCGCTGACGACCTTCACGTTGAAGAGCATCATCGAGTGGTACTCGCCGCAGAGCTCGGCGCACTTGCCCTGGTACTCGCCCTCGCGGGTCGGGATGAACGACCACGAGTTCTCGTGTCCCTGGTACATGTCCTTCTTGTAGAGGAAGTCGATGATCCAGAACGAGTGGATGACGTCGCGCGACTGCAGGTCGATCGTGACGCGCTTGTCGACCGGGAGCACGAGCGTGGGCAGCTCGTCCTGGTCGATGTCGCCGTTGGCCTCGGGCTGCGCCTGGACGCCCATCGTCCAGACGGTGTCCGAGCCGTCCTCGGCCTCGCCGTTGTACTGGAAGTCCCAGGCCCACTGCTTGGCGATCGCCGTGATCGTCACGTCGGGGTCCTCGTGCGGCGTCTCGATGATCGCCTGGTCGCGCGCCGTGAAGGCGAAGAGGCCGAGCACGAGGATGAGCGGCACCGAGGTGAAGAAGATCTCGATGGGCATGTTGTAGCGGAGCTGCACGGGCAGCCCCGTCTGGCCCTTGCGGCGGCGGTACACGACCATCGCCCAGAGCATGAGGCCCCAGGTGATGATGCCGACGACGAGCGCCGCGACCCACGAGCCCACCCAGAGCGACGCGATGATGGGCGCCTGGTCGGTGGTGGGCGTCCCGGACTCATCGAACCCGGGGAGGTATCCGTGCAGTTCCGTGGGCGTGCACCCTGCGAGAGCGACGGCTGCCGCAGCGATCGCGGGGATCGCAGCCCAGCGGAGATGGCGTTTCGACGGCACGAATTCACCTTTCGAACGTGGATAGGGCGTCTTCAAGTCTAGGGCAACCGCACATGCGATTCTGGCCAACCTTCCAGCGCGTGCCCCGGTTCGCAGGGCCCGTCTGGGCACACGAAAGCCCCGCTCCGGCGTGGCGCGGGGCTTTTCGCGGGGCGGGGTCAGTGGAAGCTGTCGCCGCAGGCGCAGGAACCCGATGCGTTCGGGTTGTCGATCGTGAAGCCCTGCTCCGAGATCGTGTCCTTGAAGTCGATCTGAGCGCCGTCGAGGTACGGGATGCTCATGTTGTCGACGATGACCTCGACGCCGTCGAAGTCGACGGTCTCGTCGCCCTCGAGGTAGCGCTCGTCGAAGTACAGCTGGTAGATGAGGCCCGAGCAGCCGCCGGGCTGCACGGCGACGCGCAGGCGCAGGTCGTCGCGACCCTCCTGCTCGAGCAGGCTCTTGACCTTCGCGGCTGCGGCGTCGGTGAGGCTCACGCCGTGAGCGCGCGTCGCGGCATCGGCCGCAAGTGTCGTGTCTGTCATGACGCTCCTTCGGGGACGGCCGCGCAGGCGGCGGGGTCGATCCATGGTACCGCCGCCCGCCGGGTGCGGGCTCAGCGCGACGCGATCAGACGGTGCGCGCGTTCGCGCGTGCGAGGAGGAGGGTCTCGGCGAGCACGGCGTGGCGGAACGTGTCGAGATGGAGCGACTCGTTCGGGCTGTGCGCGCGCGAATGCGGGTCTTCCACGCCGGTCACGAGGATCTGCGCGCCGGGGTACCGCTCGACGAGGTCGGCGATGAACGGGATGGACCCGCCCACCCCCAGGTCGACCGGATCCTTGCCGTAGCCGTCGCGCATCGCCCCGCGCGCGGTCTCCACGGCCCATCCGCTCGTGTCCACGAGGAAGCCGTTCCCGAGGTCGATCTCGCTGAAGGTCAGCTCGGCGCCGAAGGGCGCGTGGGCGCGGAGATGCCTCTCGATCGCGTCGTACGCGTCCTGCGCGCTCTGCCCCGGTGCCACACGGGCGCTCACGACGACCGTGACCTCGGGCGACAGGGTGTTCGACGCTGCCGCGACGCTCGTGAAGTCGATGCCGGTCACGGTGATCGACGGCTTGTTCCAGATCCGCGAGAGGATACTGCCGTTCCCGACGGGCTGGACGCCCGGCAGGAGACCGGTCTCGCTGCGCAGGGTGTCCTCGTCGTAGGCGGGCGTCTCCGCCTCGCGTACGGCGAGCCCGTCGACGGCGACCGAGCCGTCGTCGTTCCACAGCGTGGAGAGGAGGCGGATGGTCGCCATCATCGCGTCGGGCACGGCCCCTCCGAACATCCCGGAGTGCGACGCGTGGTCGAGGGTGCGGACGGTGAGGTGAAACTTCGCATTCCCGCGGAGGGATACCGTCACGGCCGGGGTCTCCGCGTCCCAGTTGCCCGAGTCGGCGACGACGATGACGTCCGAGCGCATCTCCTCGGCGTGATCGGCGAGGAACGACGTGAACGACCGCGAGCCGTACTCCTCCTCGCCCTCGACGAAGAGGACGATGCCGAGGTCGAGATCATCGCCGTACGTCTCGCGCAGGGCGCGCAGGGCGGCGATGTGCGCCATGACGCCGGCCTTGTCGTCCGCCGCACCGCGCCCGTAGAGGCGCCCGTCGCGCACCGTCGGCTCGAACGGCGGCGTCTCCCAGAGCGCCTCATCGCCCGGGGGCTGCACGTCGTGGTGGGCGTAGAGCATGACCGTCGGGCGGCCGTTGCGCGCCGCGCGCGTCGCGAGCACGGCCGGCTGCCCCTGCTCCCCCGTCTCCGGGATCGCCGCGGTGCGGACGCGGACCTCGTCGAACACGCCGGTGTCCTCCGCGAGCTGCGCGATCGCCTGCGCGCTGCGCTGCAGCTGCTCCTGGTCGAACGCCGGCCATGCGATCCCGGGAATGCGCACGAGGCGCCCGAGATCGGCGAGCGCCGAGGGGATGCCGCCCTCCGCGGCGTCGATGAGCTGGGGTTCCGCAGGGAGCTGGGAGGTCATGCCGGTAATCTTAGGTACATCCCGCGACGAGACTTCCGAGGTTCCCTCATGGCCAAGACACCACCCGCCGAGAACGACGCGTCCGAGGCGACTCCCCCCGTCGGGAAGGGGCGCCCCACCCCGACCCGCGCTGAGCGCGAGGCGGCTCGCCGTCGACCCCTCGTGCCCGACACCAAGGAGGCCCGCCAGGCCGCGAAGGCCGAGCTGCGCGCGCGCCAGGAGCGTGCCCGCATCGGCATGGCGAACGGCGAGGAGAAGTACCTCCCCCTGCGCGACAAGGGCCCGCAGAAGCGGTTCGCCCGTGACTGGACCGACGCAGGCTGGCACCTCGGCGAGTTCCTCATGCCGATGATGGTGCTCGTCATCGTCGCCACGTTCATCCCGTCGCCGGCGACCCAGTACTGGTCGTTCATCGTGCTCTGGGTCTTCATCCTCTTCGCCGTGGGCGACATGATCATCCTGTCGCGGCGCGTGAAGACGAAGGCGGCAGAGAAGTTCGGCGGCAAGGACAAGCTCGAGAAGGGCCTCGGCTGGTACGCCGCGATGCGCTCGGTGCAGATGCGCTTCATGCGCCTCCCCAAGGCGCAGGTCAAACGGGGCCAGTACCCCGCGGTCTGAGACGCATCGCAGAAGCCCCGGAGCCGTCGGCTCCGGGGCTTCTGCGATTCCGGGCGCGGAGCGCCGGGAGCTCAGCGACCGGGGGCGCGAAGAGCCGCGAGGTCGCGGTTGATCCTGCGGGCCCAGAGCGGGCCCTCGTAGATGAACGCACTGTACCCCTGCACGAGCGTCGCGCCCAGGTCGAGGCGCTCCTGCACCTCTTCGGCCGTCTCGACGCCGCCGACCGAGATGACACAGAAGCCGGGATCGGTCGCGACCGACCGGACGATCCGCAGCACCTCGAGCGAGCGCGCCTTGAGCGGAGCGCCGGAGAGGCCGCCCTCGCCCGCCGCGATGATCGTCGCGGGGTCGGCGGTGAGGCCCTCGCGCGAGATCGTCGTGTTCGTGGCGATGAGGCCCGCGAGCCCGAGCTCGAGGGCAAGACGCGTCACGCCCTCGACCTCGTCGTCGGGCAGGTCGGGCGCGATCTTGACGAGCAGGGGCGTCTCCCCCGCCGCGTCCTTGACCGCGGTGAGCAGGGGGCGCAGCGTCTCGACGGCCTGCAGCCCGCGCAGGCCCGGCGTGTTCGGCGATGACACGTTCACCGCCAGGTAGTCGGCGAGCGGGCTGAGCATGCGGGCGCTCGCGACGTAGTCGGCCGTGGCGTCCTCGACGGCGACCACCCGGCTCTTGCCGATGTTCACCCCCACGACGGCGCCTCCGCGGCGCAGTCGGGCGAGTCGCCGCGCGGCCGCCTCCGCGCCCGCGTTGTTGAAGCCCATCCGGTTGATGAGCGCCCGGTCGGCCACGAGCCGGAACAGGCGCGGGCGGGGGTTGCCCGGCTGCGGGATCGCGGTGAGGGTGCCGACCTCGACATGCCCGAACCCGAGGGCGTCGAGACCACGCACGGCCACGGCGTTCTTGTCGAATCCCGCGGCGACGCCGAACGGCGTCGGGAACTCGTGCCCGAGCACCTTCACGCGCAGCTCCGGGGCCGGGCGCGTGAGAGCCCGCGCCACCCAGGAGAGCGGGCGGATGCCCATGGCCCGGATCACGGGCATGGCGAGGTGGTGCGCGACCTCGGGGTCGAAGCGCGAGAGGACGTGCGTGAAGAGGAGGGGATACATCCCCGCCAGGGTATCGGGTGCCGCCGTCAGTTCGCCGACGGAGCCTCTGCGCTGCGGCGCCGCGCGTGGTCCGCGCGCAGGTCGGCGATCGACGCCTCGAAGTCCTCGAGCGAGTCGAACGCCTGGTAAACACTCGCGAACCGCAGATACGCGACCTCGTCGAGCTCGCGGAGCGGGCCGAGGATGGCCAGGCCGATGTCGTTCGCGTCGATCTGGCTCAGCCCGGTCTGCCGCAGCGACTCCTCCACGCGCTGCGCGAGGATCGCGAGGTCGGCGTCCGTGACCGGGCGCCCCTGGCAGGCCTTGCGCACACCGGCGACGACCTTCTCCCGGCTGAACGGCTCAGCGGCGCCCGACCGCTTGATGACGTTGAGACTCGCGGTCTCGATGGTCGAGAAGCGGCCCCCGCACTGCGGGCACTGCCGTCGACGCCGGATCGAGAGGCCGTCGTCGCTCGTGCGCGAGTCGATGACGCGGGAGTCGCCGTGGCGGCAGAACGGGCAGTGCATAGCGCGTCAGCCTACTCGGCGGTTCCTGCGAATCGGGCCGTGATCGCCTCGCCGTGCGCCGGGAGCGCTTCGGCGTTCGCGAGCGCGACGATCGCGTCGGCGACCTCGGCGAGGCCATCCCGGTCGTACTCGATGACCTGCTGCGGTCGCAAGAACGTGTGCGCGCCGAGTCCTGCGGCGTAGCGCGCCTGCCCGCCCGTCGGCAGCACGTGGTTCGACCCCGCGAGGTAGTCGCCGAGGCTCACCGGAGCGAAGCCGCCGACGAAGACGGCGCCCGCACTCGTGTACCGCGCCGCCGCGCGAGATGCGTCCTCGAGGTGCAGCTCGAGGTGCTCGGGCGCATAGGCGTTGCTGAACGCCTCAGCGGTCGCCTCATCGTCGACGAGGACGATCGCCGACTGCTCCCCCGCAAGGGCGGTCGCAACGCGCTCGGCGTGACGGGTGAGCGGCGCGATGCGCGCGAGCTCGGCCGCGACCGCGTCGGCGAGCGCAGCCGACGTCGTGACGAGCACGGCCGAGGCCTGCTCGTCGTGCTCGGCCTGGCTCACCAGGTCGTAGGCGATGAGGCGCGGATCGGCGGCGTCATCGGCCACGACGAGGATCTCGGTCGCGCCGGCCTCGGCGTCCGTGCCGACGAAGCCCGCGACGGCGCGCTTGGCCGCCGCGACGAAGTTGTTCCCCGGCCCCGACACGACGTCGACCGGATCGAGGCCAAGCGAGGGCACGCCAGCTGCGAGCGCGCCGATCGCGCCGGCCCCGCCCATGGCGTAGACCTCGTCGACGCCGAGCAGGCCCGCCACCGCGAGGATCGTCGGGTGCACGCGGCCGCCCTGGTCGGCCTGCGGAGGCGACGCGAGCGCGATGCTCTCGACGCCCGCAACCTGGGCGGGCACGACGTTCATCACGACGCTCGACGGGTAGACGGCCTTCCCGCCCGGGATGTAGACGCCCGCACGGGCGACGGGCTGCCAGCGCTGGATGATGCGGGCTCCCTGCCCGATGCGCGTCTCACGCGCCTCGGGCACCTGTGCGGCGGATGCCGCGCGCACGCGGTCGATGGCCTGCTCGAGCGCCGACCGCACCTCGGGCTCGAGCCCCGCCACCGCCTCGGCGATGTGCTCGGCCGGCACGCGGATCTCGTGCCCCGAGACGCGGTCGAACCTCTCGGCCTGCTCCCGCAGGGACGCCTCGCCACGGGCGCGGACGTCGGCGACGATCTCGACGGCGACCGACGCCGCCGTCTGCAGCGCCTCGGCGGCACGGGGGACGACGGCCAGCAGCTCGGCGGGAGTGAGCGAGCGGCCGCGGAGGTCGATGGTGCGCATGCATCGATTATCCCGCGGCGGCGAGGTGCTCATGACAGACGGCCTCCCCTCGCAGCGAGGAGAGGCCGTCGGTGAGGGCGATCAGCCGCGCGTCACGCCGGACACGTCGTGCAGGTAGCCGATGCGGCCGTCGTCGTCGCGCACGACGAAGACGTCGCCGCGGTCCTCCAGGACGAGGGCCCACGCGGTGGGACCGATGCGGAACAGCGGATCGCCGCTCTCATCCACGACGTCGCGCTCGACCGGGACGAGAGCCCAGAAGGGCTGGGCGGAGGTCGGACGCTCGTCGGCCTGCGTCGTCTGAGCATCGGCCGCCGGGGCGCCCTCGGATCCTTCGACGAGGCGCGACAGCTCGTCGGCACCGTCATGGGGCGCGGGCGCCGGCTGCTCGGCATCGGGCTCGGTGACCTGGACGTCGGAGAAGACCTCGGTCTCCTCCACACCGTGCTCGGCGCCGCGCGGCTCGTCGTCGCTGAGGATCGTGTCGTAGAGACCCTCATCGGCAGGCTGCGCGGCCGACGCCTGCTCGGGCGCCGACTGCTCCTCGGGCGCCGGCTGCTCCTCGGCCGCCGCGGCGGACTCGGGCGCCGACGGGTCCTCCGGAGCGGCTGCCGCCGGAGTCACGTAGGGATTCGCGCCCGGAGCGACCCAGGCGTCCTGCGCGGCACCGTGCTGCTGGCCGTATGCGGCCTGACCCGGCTGACCGGCCTGCTGGCCGTAGGGCTGCTGGCCGTAGCCCGCCTGTCCGTACGGCTGCTGACCGTAGGGCTGGCCGTAGCCCGGCTGACCGTAAGGCTGCTGGCCGTAGGGCTGCTGACCGTACGCCTGCTGACCATAGGGCTGCTGCCCGTACGGCGACTGCGCGTACTGCTGACCGTAGGGGTGCTGACCCTGCTGCGCTCCCGGCGCCTGCGACCATCCGCCCTGCCCGGCCGGCGCGTGCGGCCACCCGCCCTGCGCTGCCGGCTGCGGACGCGGCGCGCGTGCGACAGGACGCGCCTTCCGCGCCGCGGGGTGCGCGGTGCTCTCCTCACGGCCGTCGAAGTCCTCGCGGAAGGGCGGGACGAACGGCGCGACCACCGTGAAGAACACCCCGGCGAGCATGAGGAGCGCCTCGAGCCAGGGCACCCACGTGAGGAACCACTCGCCGCCCTGCGCACCCCACGCGAGGCGGCTCACCCACAGCACCGCGCCCACCGAGAACGCGACCGAGGCGAACTGGTCGACGCCGAGCGACCCGACGCGGGTGATGGCCGTGGGTGCGAGACGGCGGAGCAGGATGAGGAACGCGCCGGCCGCGGGGAGGAGGGCGCCGAGGATCCAGTCGAGGCCCGATGCCCAGATCGGCACGAACGAGAACCGCACGATGGAGAAGAACGAGAACAGCAGCGCGAGGCCGCCGACGATGACGAGGATGAGCTCACGCGCCGTGAACGGCCCGACGCCCTTCTGCGGGCGCCCGCTGTTCGTCTCCCGCGGCGCGTGCGCCGCCGGTTCGGGCTGGGGCGTGTAGCCGGGGTACTGGTCGCTCACCCTGTGTCCTTCCGTCGAGGTGCGGGTCGATCCTACTTGCCGTGGTTCAGCGCGGCCGCGGGCACGACTCCCCTGCCCGCCGGGCGGTCGCTCACGCGATGCACTGCGGCCCGAGGAGCGCCTTGAGGTCGCCGAAGAGCTCGGCCGTGATCGAGACGGGCATCGGGATCTCGAACACCTTCGCCGTGCGCCCGCGGTGCATCTTCAGGCGCACCTCGGTCTCGCCGCGGTGGCGCCGCAGGACCTCCGCGAGGTCCTGCGCGACGCGCTCGGTTGCACGCTGCTCGGGAAGGAGCAGCGTGAGCGGCCCCGACACCTCGAGCGCGCCCACGTCGGGCACGAAGGCCATCTGCGCGTGGATGTTCAGCCCGTCGTCGCGTCGCGACACGCGGCCCCGCACGGCCAGCACCGAGTCCTGCTGCAGGATCGGCTGGAACTCGGTGTACGTCTTGCCCATGAACATGACCGTGACCTCGCCGTCGAAGTCCTCGACGGTGATCATGCCGTAGGGGTTTCCGCTCGACTTCGCGACGCGGTGCTGCGCACTCGTGACGAGCCCCGCGACGGTCACCTGGTCGCCATCCTGCAGGTCCTCGGAGGCGAGCAGGTCGCTGATCGTGATCGACCGGTGCTTCGCGAGCGGCACCTCGAGGCCCGCGAGCGGATGGTCGGACACGTAGAGCCCGAGCATCTCGCGCTCGAAGGCGAGCTTGTCCTTCTTCGTCCACTCGGGGCGGTCCGGCACCTTCTGCACGGCCTCTGGCTCATCCCACAGGCTGTCGAAGTCGAATCCGATCGCGCCGCCCGCCGCATTGCGCTTGTCGGTGACCGCGGACTCGACCGCCTGCTCGTGGATCTCGAGCAGCGCGCGCCGCGTCGAGCCCATCGTGTCGAAGGCGCCCGCCTTGATGAGCGACTCGACCGTGCGCTTGTTCGCGACGTGCATCGGCACCCGGCGGAGGAAGTCGTGGAAGTCGGTGTAGGGGCCCTCCTCGCGCGCGGCGATGATGCCGTCCACGACGTTCGACCCGACGTTGCGGATCGCGCCGAGGCCGAAGCGGATGTCGTCGCCGACGGCCGCGAAGAAGCCGATCGACTCGGAGACATCCGGCGGCAGCACGTGGATTCCCATCCGACGGCACTCGTTGAGGTACATCGCGAGCTTGTCGCGCGAGTCGCCGACGCTCGTGAGGACCGCCGCCATGTACTCGGCGGGATAGTGCGCCTTGAGATACGCGGTCCAGTACGAGACGACGCCGTACGCGGCCGAGTGCGCCTTGTTGAACGCGTAGTCCGAGAAGGGCAGCAGGATGTCCCAGAGGGCCTTGATCGCGCCCTCGCCGAACCCGCGCTCCTTCATGCCGTTCGAGAAGCCCTCGTACTGCTTGTCGAGCTCGGACTTCTTCTTCTTGCCCATCGCGCGCCGGAGGATGTCGGCCTGGCCGAGGCTGAAGCCCGCGACCTTCTGGGCGATGGCCATCACCTGCTCCTGGTAGATGATGAGGCCGTAGGTCGTGTCGAGGATCTCGCGCAGCGGCTCCTCGAGCTCGGGGTGGATCGGCGTGATCTCCTGCTGCCCGTTCTTGCGGAGCGCGTAGTTCGTGTGCGAGTTCGCGCCCATGGGGCCCGGTCGGTACAGGGCGATGACGGCCGAGATGTCCTCGAAGTTGTCGGGTTTCATGAGCCGCAGAAGGGAGCGCATGGGGCCGCCGTCGAGCTGGAAGACGCCGAGCGTGTCGCCCCGGGAGAGCAGATCGTAGGCACCGCGGTCGTCGAGCGGCAGGTGCTCGAGGTCGACCTCCTCGCCGCGGTTGGTGCGGATGTTGTCGAGCGCGTCCGAGAGGATCGTGAGGTTCCGCAGCCCCAGGAAGTCCATCTTGATGAGGCCCAGCGACTCGCACGCGGGGTAGTCGAACTGCGTGACGATCTGCCCGTCCTGCTCGCGGCGCATGATCGGGATGATGTCGATGAGCGGCTCGCTCGACATGATGACGCCGGCCGCGTGCACGCCCCACTGGCGCTTCAGGCCCTCGAGGCCGACCGCGCGGTCGAAGACCGTGCGCGCCTCGGGATCGGTCTCGATGACCGTCCGGAACTCGCTCGCCTCCTTGTAGCGCGGGTGCTCGGGGTTGAACATCCCGTCGAGCGGCATGTCCTTGCCCATCACGGCCGGAGGCATGGCCTTCGTGAGCTTCTCGCCCATGCTGAACGGGAAGCCGAGCACGCGGCCGGCGTCCTTCAGCGCCTGCTTGGACTTGATCGTGCCGTACGTGACGATCTGCGCGACGCGCTCGGAGCCGTACTTCTCGGTGACGTAGTCGATCACCTCGCCACGGCGGCGGTCGTCGAAGTCGACGTCGAAGTCGGGCATCGAGACGCGGTCGGGGTTGAGGAAGCGCTCGAAGATGAGTCCGTGCTCGAGCGGGTCGAGGTCGGTGATGCGCATCGCGTAGGCGGCCATCGAGCCGGCGCCCGAGCCGCGGCCCGGACCGACGCGGATGCCGTTGTCCTTCGCCCAGTTGATGAAGTCGGCGACGACGAGGAAGTAGCCGGGGAACCCCATCTGGGTGATGATGCCGATCTCGTACTCGGCCTGCTTGCGCGACGCCTCCGGGACGCCGTTCGGGTACCGGTAGTGGAGGCCCTTCTCGACCTCCTTCACGAACCAGCTCTCCTCGGTCTCTCCCTCGGGCACCGGGAAGCGCGGCATGTAGTTCGCCGACGTGTTGAACTCGACGTTGCAGCGCTCGGCGATGAGCAGCGTGTTGTCGCACGCCTCCGGATGGTCGCGGAAGAGCTGGCGCATCTCCTGCGCGGTCTTGACGTAGTAGCCGTCGCCGTCGAACTTGAAGCGGTTGGGGTCGTCGAGCGTCGAGCCGGACTGCACGCAGAGGAGCGCCGCGTGCGCATCGGCCTCGTGCTGGTGCGTGTAGTGCGAGTCGTTCGTCGCGACGAGCGGGATGCCGAGGTCCTTCGCGAGACGCAGGAGGTCGCTCATGATCCGGCGCTCGATGGAGAGGCCGTGATCCATGATCTCGGCGAAGTAGTTCTCCTTGCCGAAGATGTCCTGGAACTCGGCGGCGGCCGCGCGCGCGGCGTCGTACTGCCCGAGGCGCAGGCGCGTCTGGATCTCGCCCGACGGACATCCGGTCGTGGCGATGAGGCCCTTGCCGTACGTCTGCAGCAGCTCGCGGTCCATGCGGGGCTTGAAGTAGTAGCCCTCGATGCTCGACAGCGAGCTGAGACGGAACAGGTTGTGCATGCCCTGCGTCGTCTCGCTGAACAGCGTCATGTGCGTGTACGCGCCGGAGCCCGACACGTCGTCGCTCTTCTGATCGGGCGAGCCCCACTGCACGCGCGACTTGTCGCTGCGGTGCGTTCCGGGCGTGACGTAGGCCTCGAGTCCGATGATCGGCTTCACGCCCGAGGCCTTGGCGGCCTTGTAGAACTCGAACGCCGCGAACGTGTTGCCGTGGTCGGTGACCGCGATCGCCGGCATGCCGTAGTCGGCCGCCGCCTGCGTCATCGCCGAGAGCTTCGCCGCCCCGTCGAGCATCGAGTACTCGCTGTGCACGTGGAGGTGGACGAAGGAATCAGACGCCATGCCTCGAGTCTACGTTCGGCGTCCGACACGGAGCCGGGGGCGTGTCGGGCGCGCGCCGCCCGAGGGCGGGCGACGGCGCTATTCGCCGCGGAGGACCGCGAGCGCGTGGGCGAGATCCGCGGGGTACTCCGAGGTGAACTGCACCCACTCCCCCGATCCGGGATGCGCGAACGCGAGCTCATGCGCGTGCAGCCACTGGCGCGTGAGACCGAGGCGCGCCGAGAGCGTCGGATCCGCGCCGTAGAGGGGGTCGCCGACGCAGGGATGGCGGTGCGCCGCCATGTGCACGCGGATCTGGTGCGTGCGGCCCGTCTCGAGGTGGATCTCGAGAAGCGAGGCGCCGGGGAACGCCTCGATGGTCTCGTAGTGCGTGATGGAGTCCTTGCCGTCCGGAGTGACGGCGAACTTCCACGAATGGCTCGGATGGCGGCCGATCGGCGCGTCGATCGTCCCGGTCAGCGGGTCGGGGTGGCCCTGCACGACCGCGTGGTAGATCTTGTCGACCGTGCGCTCCTTGAACGCGCGCTTGAGCAGCGTGTAGGCGCGCTCGGTCTTCGCCACGACCATGAGCCCGCTCGTGCCGACGTCGAGGCGATGCACGATGCCCTGGCGCTCCGCGGCGCCCGTCGTCGCGACGCGCACGCCCGCGGCCAGAAGGGCGCCCAGCACGGTCGGCCCCTCCCAGCCGAGGGAGGGATGCGCCGCCACTCCCGAGGGCTTGTCGACGACGACGATGTCGTCGTCCTGGTGGACGATGCCCAGCTCGGGCACCTCGACCGGCACGACCCGCGGCTCCTCCTTCGGCTGCCACTCGACGTCGATCCAGGAGCCGGCCGAGACGCGGTCGGACTTGCCGACCGTGACGCCGTCGACCTGCACGCCGCCGGACTCGGCGACCTCGGCGGCGAAGGTCCGCGAGAAGCCGAGCATCTTCGCGAGAGCCGCGTCCACGCGCGTCCCCTCGAGCCCGTCGGGGATCGGCAGCCGCCGGGACTGGCTCACGCGCGCCGTCCTGCGTCGGCGCCCTCGTCATCCGGATGCGCGCCCTCGGCGACGGCGCGGTCCTTCTCGCGCGAGCCGTCGAAGCGGATGCCGACGAGAGTGAGCAGCGCGACCGAGATCATCATCGACACGATGAAGATGTCGGCGACGTTGTAGATCGCGGGAGTGGTCCAGAACCACATCCAGGGCGTCAGGATGAAGTCGACCACGTGGCCCACAGCGAACCCGGGCTCCCGGAACACCCGGTCGACGAGGTTGCCGAGCACGCCGCCGAGCAGCAGGCCGAGCACGACCGCCCAGAGCCGCGAGCGGATGCGCGTGATCGCGAGCCAGACGATCGCCGACGCGACGAGCGCCATGGCGAGGGTGAAGACCCAGGTCACGCCCTCACCGAGGGAGAACGCCGCACCCGGGTTGTAGACGAGGTGCCACTGCAGAGCGTCGCCGACGACGGGAACCGTGCGCCCGGGGTCGAGGCTCTGGATGGCGAGCTGCTTGCTGAACTGGTCGGCGGCCAGCACGACGATCGCGAGGATCGCGATCGTCGTACCGGCCGCCGCCGCACGCAGAGGGGGTCGGCCCGACAAGACGGGCTTTACAGACCGATTGCCGAGACCGGGGTCGAGCTCGCGGGCGTGGCCGACGAGTCGAGGTCCTTGAGCTTGGTCTCGAAGTACGTGCGCAGCTGCTGACGGTAGTCGCGCTCGAACTGGCGGAGCTCCGTGATGCGGCCCTCGAGCGTCTTGCGCTCGCTCTCGAGCTTCGCGTGGATCTCGCGCTGCTTGGCCTCGGCCTCCGAGACGATCTGGCTCGCCTTGGTGTTCGCCTCGCTGACGATCTGCTCGGCCGTGGCCTGGCCCTCGGCGACGTGCTCGTCGTGCAGGCGCTGCGCGCGCTCGATGATGCTCGCGGCGCTCGTGGCGGTCGAGGACACGGCGGGAGCAGCGGCCGGAGCCTCCTGCGCGGGGGCCGGAGCGGCGGGCGCCTCGGCGGCAGGGGCCGGAGCGGCCTCGGCGGCGGGAGCCTCGGCGGCGGCAGGAGCCGGAGCGGCCTCGCCCGACTCGTACTGAGCGAGCTTCGCCTTCAGCTGCTCGTTCTCCTCGATGGTCTTGCGCCACTCGACGACGATCTCATCCAGGAAGTCGTCGACCTCGTCCGGGTCGAAGCCCTCCTTGAACCGGACGTGCTGGAACTGCTTGGTGACGACGTCATCCGGGGTCAATGCCATGGTTTTGGCTCCTCTTTCGATGAGTACTCGGTCGGCGGCCGGGAACGAACCTGGCACGTGTCCGTGTCTGACAGCATAACCGCCGCTCATGGGCGTTGCCGAGCCGCGACCCGGGGAGGGGTCAGAGATAGGTGAGGGTCCGCGTCACCGACAGCAGGATGAAGCAGAGCAGCATCGTGAGCGCGAACGCGAAGTCGATCGCGATCCCGCCGACGCGAAGCGGGGGGATGACTCGCCGGAACATCTTGATCGGAGGGTCGGTGAGCGTGTACGCGATCTCCGCGAGCACGAGCACCGCTCCCTTGGGACGCCACTCGCGGTTGAACATCGGGATGTACTCCAGGATGAGGCGCCCGAAGAGCACGAAGATGTACAGCAGCAGTGCGAAGTTCAGGATCGACGCGATGAGTCCGAGTGCGCTCACAGCGTACGATTCTGCCCGATTCGGCTGTGCGGGGCCGTCACGACTGCGCGAACGGCGCCGACTCGATGTCGGCGTGCGCGATCGCCCCGTCGCCCGAGACGGCGATGTTCTCCGGCGACAGCAGGAAGACCTTGCTCGTGACGCGCTCGATGCGGCCGTACAGGCCGAGCGAGAGGCCGCTCGCGAAGTCGATGAGGCGGCGCGCGTCGGCGTCGCTCATCTGCGAGAGGTTGATGATCACGGGGATGCCGTCGCGGAAGTGCTCGGCGATCGTCTGAGCGTCGCGGTACTGCTTGGGGTGGACCGTGACGATCTCGTTGACCGCGCCGGACGCGGGCTGGCGCACCACGGCGGGGCGACGCAGCGGCGTGACGGGCGCGGGAGCTGCCTCTTCGATGAGCTTCTCCTCTCGGTGCGGACGCTCTTCGCGCACGATGCGCTCTTCGCGCGGCGTGCGGGACTGCGCCGCGGCCTCTTCCTCGTACTCTTCCTCGTCGGCGAGGCCGAGGTAGACCATCGTCTTCTTGAGCGGGTTCGCCATGGCGTCCTCCGTTGTGTTCGCGTCTTGTCCGAGGCTAACCCCGCGCGTCGCGCGGGCCCGTGATTGCGGATCCGATCCGCAGGTGTGTCGCGCCGCAGGCGATCGCCTCGACGAGATCCGCCGACATGCCGGCGGAGATCCAGGTCGCGTGCGGCTCCACCGAGCGCACGCGCGCGGCGTAGCCTGCGAGTCGCTCGAACGCGGCAGCAGGGGCCTCTCCGAGCGGCGCGACGGCCATGACGCCCCTGAGGGCGAGCGACGGCGCCGCGGCGATCCGCTCGGCGAGCGCCTCGATGCCATCCGGCGCGACGCCCCCGCGGGCGGGGTCGTCGGTGAGGTTGATCTGCACGAGGACGTCGAGCGGGCTCTCCCCCGGCTCGGCCGCAGCCTCGAGCGCGTCGACGAGCCGATCCCGGTCGACCGAGTGCACGGCCGAGGCGACCCGGCGAACCGCTCGCGCCTTCTTCGTCTGCAGCTGGCCGATGAAGTGCCAGCGCAGGCCGAGGGGCGCGAGCTCCTCCGCCTTCGCGACGAGCTCCTGCTGGCGGTTCTCGCCGACGTCGACGACCCCGAGCCCGTGCAGGTCGCGCACGAGCGCGGCGGGGTGGAACTTCGTCACGACGATCCGGGTGATCTCCCCGGCGTCGCGCCCCGCCGCGCGTGCGGCATCAGCGATCTGAGCGTCGACGGCCGCCAGACGCTCGGCGAGGCCCGACACGGCCTACTTCAGGAAGTCGGGGATGTCGAGGTCGTCGTCGCCGAACGCCGAGTCGAACCCGCTCGAGTCGGGCAGGACCGGGTTCGTCGCGCCGACGCTGACGGGCTCGCGCTCGGCGCGCGACGTCTCGGCCGCGGGCTTCTCCTCGGTCTTCACGACGGTCGGGAGCGACGCGGGCTTCTGCGGCTCGACGCGCCCGCCGAACGCGGGCACCTCGACGCGCGGCTGAGGCTCGCCGCTGTCGAACCCGGCCGCGATGACCGTGACGCGCACCTCGTCGCCGAGGGTGTCGTCGATGACCGTTCCGAAGATGATGTTGGCCTCGGGGTGCGCGGCCTCCTTGACGAGCTGCGCGGCGTCGTTGATCTCGAAGATGCCGAGGTTCGACCCGCCCTGGATCGACAGCAGCACGCCGTGCGCACCCTCGATCGACGCCTCGAGCAGGGGCGATTCGACGGCGAGCTCCGCCGCCTTGATCGCCCGGTCGGCTCCGCGCGCGGAGCCGATGCCCATGAGGGCGGAACCCGCCCCCTGCATGACCGACTTGACGTCGGCGAAGTCGAGGTTGATGAGACCCGGCGTCGTGATGAGGTCGGTGATGCCCTGAACACCCGCGAGGAGCACCTGGTCGGCCGTCGCGAACGCCTCGACCATGGAGATGCCGCGGTCGCTGATCTCGAGGAGGCGGTCGTTCGGCACGACGATGAGCGTGTCGACCTCTTCCTTCAGGGTCGCGACGCCGAGCTCCGCCTGGTTCTGGCGGCGGCGGCCCTCGAAGGAGAAGGGCTTCGTGACGACGCCGATCGTGAGCGCGCCGATCGACTTCGCGATGCGCGCGACGACGGGCGCGCCGCCCGTGCCGGTGCCGCCGCCCTCGCCTGCCGTGACGAACACCATGTCGGCGCCCGCGAGCGCCTGCTCGATCTCCTCCGCGTGGTCCTCCGCCGCGCGGCGCCCGACCTCGGGATCGGCGCCCGCGCCGAGCCCTCGCGTCAGCTCGCGGCCGACGTCGAGCTTGACGTCGGCGTCGCTCATGAGCAGCGCCTGCGCATCCGTGTTGACCGCGATGAACTCGACGCCGCGAAGCCCGAGTTCGATCATGCGGTTCACCGCGTTGACGCCACCGCCGCCGACGCCGACGACCTTGATCACGGCGAGGTAGTTCTGGTTCTGGCTCATGCCGGCCTCCGTATCGACCCCAGGCTTCACCGGGCCTCAACCTTCACGTTCAAGTAGAGGGTTAAAGTATTGCCCGGTATGTATTTCTTTCGTGCTCGACGCTACGTGCGGCGCGGGCGCCACGCGCGCAATGGATGCGGGCGTGTCGGGAGAAATTCCCGGATTGCCCCGCCCCCTGCTCGCATGTCTCACTTCGGCACGGATTTCGACGCCCAAAACCGCCCGTCGTGAGACACGGTCCAAGGTTGTCAGCGCACGATGATGGTGCCGGGTGCGGAGACGTCGTAGACGGTCGCCCCCTCGGCCAGGGCGCCCTTGAGCGCTCCCTGGAGGGTCGAGACCTTCTCGGACGTGTCGTCGACGCTCCCCCAGATGACCTGCGGGCCGCCATCGCCGAGCGTGAGGGTCACGTCCTCGGGCGACGTCGCCCCCGCGCCCGTGACGCGCGCGCGGAGGTCCTCCGGCAGGGAGCGGAGCACCTGGCCGACCGCGCGGAACGCGTCGGCGCCTGTCCCGCCCTCCACCTGGATGAGGGGCAGCCCGGCCGGTCGCTCCCCCGCCGTGGCGAGCACGACGCCCGCGGCGTCGACCGTCGTGAAGCCGGCCTCCGACTCGACCACGCCGACCGGCGTGCGCTCGACGACGCGGATGACGAGATCGTGCGGCGGGCGCGCCTCGAGGGTGTAGGTCTCGATGAGCGGGAACGCCACGAGCGCGGCCTTGACCGCGCTCGCGTCGACGAGGGGCAGCGGCTTGCCGAGCTGGTCGGCCAGCGCGGACTCGACCGCCGCGGCTTCGAGCTGCTCGGCACCCTCGATCGAGATCTCCTCGACCGCGAAGAGCGGGCTGTACGCCGCTCCGACGCTCCCGACGACGAGGAGCAGCACCGAGCCGATCCCGATCAGCCACGCGAGACGGCGCCGCCGCGCGCGCACCGTGAACCGGCGCACCTCCGCGCGGAGGGCCTTCCGGCGTGCGCGCGCGGCGCGCCAGACGCCGCGCCATCCGACCCGGTCGTCGTCCGCGCGGCCCGACACCCGGCCCTTCGCCTCGTCGTCGGCGCCGCGTGCGCCCGGCCGAGACCGCTCTTCCGCACGACCGCCGTCACCCGGCTCGGCCGAACCGCCGGAGCGGATCTGCACGATCGGGGCCGTGTCGACGTGATCGCCGGCCGGTGCGCTCGACGCGCGGTTCTCGGAGACGGGCTCGCCGATGCCGAGCCGCTGCATCGCCGAACGCCGTTCGGCGAGCCGGCGCTCCTCGTCGTGAGCCGACGCGTCCTCCTCCGTGCCGGAGGAGGGTGGGAGGGGTCCCGGTCGCCGCATGGCGCCTAGCCTGCTGCGCGGGCGTCCGAGCTCGCGAGGGAGTCGAGCACCTGCGGGATGATCCGGTACACGTCACCGCAGCCGAGGGTGATGACGTAGTCGCCCTCGCGGGCCACGGACGCCGTGTAGTCGGCCGCCTGCTGCCAGTCCGCGACGAAGTGCACGCGCGACGGGTCGTCGAACGCCCCGCTCACGAGCTCGCCCGTGACGCCGGGGATCGGATCTTCGCGGGCGCCGTACACGTCGAGCACGACGGTGTGATCGGCGAGCTCCTCGAGGACTCTGGCGAACTCGCCCGCCATGAGCTTCGTGCGCGAGTAGGTGTGCGGCTGGTGGAGCGCGATGATCCGCCCCTCGCCCACCACGGTGCGCGCGGCCGACAGCGCGGCGGCGACCTCGGTCGGGTGATGCGCGTAGTCGTCGTACACGCTCACCCCGCGCTCGACGCCGTGCAGCTCGAATCGGCGCACGGTGCCGCCGAACGTCTCGACCGCGCGCACCGCGGGTTCGAGGTCGTATCCGAGCGTGAGGAGGACCGCGACGGCTCCGGCCGCGTTGATCGCGTTGTGGCGGCCGGGCACGCCGAGGCGGCCCGAGACACGCTCCTCGCCGTGGACGAGCGTGAACCCGACGGGTCCGTCGGTCTCGATGTCGACGACGCGCACGCCGGCCGACTCGGCCTCGCCGAACGTCACGACGTTCTCGTGGCGCAGTCGCGCCGCGACGCGCTGGGCGCCCGGGTCGTCGGACGAGATGACGACGGCCTCGCGCGCCTCGTCCGCGAAGCGCACGAACGCGTCGTCGAAGGCCTCGTGCGAGCCGTAGTGGTCGAGGTGGTCGGCGTCGACGTTGGTGATGAGCGCGACCGAGGTGTCGTAGAGGAGGAACGTCCCGTCCGACTCGTCGGCCTCGATCACGAAGAGGTCATCGGAGCCGACGCCGCTCGACGCGCCGACCTGCTGGATGACGCCGCCGTTGACGTAGCTCGGGTCGGCGTCGAGCGCGCGCAGGGCGGTCACGATCATGCCCGTCGAGGTCGTCTTGCCGTGCGCGCCCGCGACGGACACGAGGCGACGCCCGCCGATGAGGTAGTGGAGAGCCTGCGAGCGGTGGATGACGGCGAGGCCGCGCTCCTTCGCCGCGAGGAACTCGGGGTTCTCGGGCCAGATCGCGCCCGTGTAGACCACGGTGTCGACGTCGCCGAGGTTCGCGGCGTCGTGGCCGATGTGCACCGTGGCGCCGAGCTCGGCGAGATCGCGCGTGTTCTGGCTCTCCGACCGATCGGAGCCCGAGACGGGGATGCCGGCGGCGAGGAACATGCGGGCGAGGCCCGAGATGCCCGAGCCGCCGATGCCGATGAAGTGCACGGCGCCGATGCGCTCGGGGATGGGGACGGAGAGGTCGGGCTTGATCATGGCCCGTCGAGTCTAAGCCGCGCGCCTGGCATCGGGCTCACGGCGCGCTGTCATGCCCGGGGCCGCTCCGCGAGGGCCCGGTCGAGGTGCGCGATGACGTTCTCGGTCCCGCGACGCGTGCCGGCCCCGTCGGCCGCCGCGGCCATCCGCTCGAGGAGGTCCGAGCGCTGCAGGAGCGGCAGGATGTCGGTGCGCACCTTCTCGGGAGTGAAATCGGCGTCGTCGATGAGGATGGCGGCGCCCGCGTCGACCGCGGATGCCGCGTTGAGCCGCTGCTCGCCGTTGCCCACGGCATACGGCACGTAGACCGCGGGGATGCCGAGCGCGCTGACCTCGCTCACCGTCGAGGCGCCGGAGCGCGACACGATGAGGTCGGCGAGGGCGAACGCGAGGTCCATCCGGTCCACGTAGCGGCGGACCGCGTATCCGGCGACGCCGGGGTCGACCAGGTCGGACTTCTCCCCCGTGACGTGCAGCAGCTGCCATCCGGTGTCGAGGATCTCCTGCCACGACGCGCCGATCGCCTCGTTGAGGCGGCGCGCGCCGAGCGACCCGCCGAAGACGAGCAGGGTGGGCCGGTCGGGGTCGAGGCCGAAGTGCGCTGCGGCCTCCTCGCGCGCGGCAGCCCGGTCGAGGTTCACGATCTCGGGGCGCAGCGGCATGCCCACGACCTCGCCGCGCTTGAGCGGCGTGCCCTCGAATGCGACGCCGACGTGCGCGGCGCCGCGGGCTCCGAGGACGTTCGCGAGACCCGGACGGGCGTTGGCCTCGTGGACGACGTAGGGCACGCCCTCCTTCCGGGCGGCGACGTACGCGGGCGCTGCCGCATACCCCCCGACGCCGAGGACGACGTCGACACCGCGCTCGCGGATGTGACGGCGCACGTCGGCGACGGCCTTCCGCCACTTCGCCGGGAAGCGGAGCGCGTACCCGTTCGGCCGACGCGGGAAGGGAACCTTGTCGACGACGAGCAGCTCGTAGCCGCGCTCCGGCACGAGTCGCGACTCGAGCCCCTCGCGCGTGCCGAGGACGAGGACCTCGTCGGACGCGCTGCGAGCGCGGAGCCCGTCGGCGACAGCGAGAAGCGGGTTCACATGGCCGGCGGTCCCACCGCCGGCGAGGAGGTACGTCGTCACCCCTCGATCCTCCCATGCGCGCAGCGCGCGCCCGGGCACGACCGCACGGACGGGCATGTCCCGGACGTTCACGGAACCCGAGCCCGGAAGGCGCGGGTCAGGCGCGGCGCGCTGGCCGGTCGGGCAGGGTGCGCGCGCACGCGAGGAGCACCCCGGATGCGAGGAGCAACGCGATGAGCGAGGAGCCGCCCGCCGACATGAACGGCAGAGGAACGCCGAGTACGGGGAACACACGGAGCACGACACCGATGTTGATGAGCGCCTGGCCGATGATCCAAACCGTGATGCCGCCGGCCGCGATCTGCACGAAGAGGTCGTCGCTCTTCCGCACGACCCGGAGTGCTGCCCACGCGAGAATGCCGAACAGGCCGAGCACCACGATGCAGCCGATCAGCCCCAGCTCCTCGCCGACGATCGCGAAGATGTAGTCGTCAGCCGCCGCAGGCAGCCAGTCGTACTTCTCCTTCGAGTTGCCGAGGCCGAGCCCGACCAGCCCCCCGCTTGCGATACCCCAGATGCCGTGCAGCGGCTGGTAGCAGTCCTTCAGATAGCACGAAAGGTCATCCGGGTTGAGGAAGGAGAGGATCCGGCCGAGACGATTCTCGCTGGTCACCGCGAGGATGACGACCGCGATCGCACCGACGATGGCAGGAAGAATGAACATCCGGAGTGAGGCACCGGAGAAGAAGACGGCGCCGAGCACGATCAGGACGACGATCATGGCCGTGCCGAGGTCGTGGCCGACGAGGATCATGCCTGCGGCAATCCCGGCAACGGGGATCACTGGTATGAGCACGTGCTTCCACGACCTCAGGAGGTGGCGCTTCGTGTACAGGACAGTGGCGATCCAGAGCACAAGACTGAGCTTGATGAACTCCGACGGCTGAAGACTCACGCCGGCGATGTCGATCCAGTTCCGATTGCCGCCCGCGGCACGGCCGAACAGGATGACGAGAAGCTGGAGCGCGAGCGCGCCGATGAGCGCAGGCCAGGCAAGACGGCCGATCGTCCGGACGGGGAAGCGGCTCACGACGAGCATCAGCGGCACGCCGACGGCCGCGAAGATGAGTTGCGACAGACCACCCTCGAGCGCGTTCTCACCCTGCTGCAGTGAGGTCACTGTGGTCGCTGACGTGATCATGACGATGCCGAATGCTGTGAGCAGCACGACGGTCGACAGGATGAGGAGGAACTCCAGCGGAACCGGCTTGAAGGCCGCGCCGAGCGAGACCCGTGCCGAGAGCGCGCGGCGCTCGGACTCAGCGGCCTTCGGGATCGTCGTCGTGCGGGCCATCCTCGGTCCCCTTCCCCAGACGCTCCCTCACCGCGGCGGCGAAGCGCTCCCCGCGGTCGCCATAGCTGCGGAACTGGTCGAACGACGCCGCCGCCGGTGCCAGGAGCACCGTGTCGCCTGCGACGGCGACCCCTGCGGCGAGCTCCACGACCCGCGCCATGACGTCTTCAGTGTCCGCGTCGTCGACCTCCAAGAGCGGCACCGCCGGCGCGTGTCGCTCGAACGCGTCGCGCACCGCCGAGCGGTCGACGCCGATGACGATCGCGGCGCGCACGCGGGCGCCGTGCTGGGCGACGAGGTCGGAGATGTCGACGCCCTTGAGGAGCCCGCCGACGACCCACACGGCTCCCGGGTAGGCCGCAAGCGACGAGGCAGCGGCGTGCGGGTTGGTCGCCTTCGAGTCGTCCACCCACGTCACGCCGTCGGCGACGCCGACGACCTCGATCCGGTGCGGGTCGAGGCGGAACGACGCGAGCGACGAGCGGATGGCCGCAGGCGGCACATCCAGGGAGCGCGCGAGAGCCGACGCGGCGAGGATGTTCGCCACGACGTGCGGCGCGGCGAGCCCGGCCTCCGCGAGGTCGGCCACGGTCGTGAGCTCGAGCGCCGACGTCCGCCGGTCGTCGAGGAACGCGCGGTCGACGAGGATGCCGTCCACGACGCCGAAGTCGCTCGGGCTAGGGACGCCGAGATCGAAGCCGATCGCGCGCGCTCCCTCCACGACATCCGCGTCCTCGACCATCCGCTGCGTCGCCGCGTCCGACTTGTTGTAGACGCACGCGACGCGCGTGTTGCGGTACACGACCGCCTTCGCGTCACGGTACGCCTCGAACGACCCGTGCCACTCGAGGTGATCGTCGGCGAGGTTCAGGCACACCGACGCGTGCGGGACGGGAGCGCCCGCCTCCGCGCTGCGGCCGAGGTACCAGAGCTGGTGGCTCGAGAGCTCGACGACGAGCACGTCGAATCCCGCGGGGTCGCGCACGGCGTCGAGCACCGGCACCCCGATGTTGCCGCAGGGCGCGGCGCGCAGCCCGCCCTCGACCAGCATCGTGGCCGCGAGTCGCGTGGTCGTCGTCTTGCCGTTCGTGCCCGTGATGAGCACCCAGGCTGCGGGGCTGCCGTCGGGGCGCACGACCTTGTCTCGCACGCGCCATGCGAGCTCGATGTCGCCCCAGAGCGGGACGCCCGCCTCGTCGGCCCACCGGATGACGGGGTGCGACGGCGGGAAGCCGGGTGAGGCGACGACGACCTCGGGAGCGAACGAGACGAGCTCATCGGGGACGACGTCGAGCGGCCCCTCCCACAGGCGCGCGCCGATCACCGGCAGCAGGCGCGCGTACTCCTCCGCCGCGCTCTCCGTGACGACGAGCACCTCGGCACCCAGCTCGGCCAGGGTGTCGGCGACGGAGAAGCCGGTCACCGAGAGGCCGAGCACCGCGACGCGCAGCCCCTTCCAGTCCGCGTGCCAGCTCGTCAGAGCGTCGAGTCGGGTGGTCGGAGCGTCCTGCTCGTTCGTCATACCTTCGAGAGCCATTCGACGTAGAAGAGGCCGACGCCGCTCACGGCGAGCATGCCGGCGATGATCCAGAACCGCACCACGATCGTCACCTCGGGCCATCCGCGCAGCTCGAAGTGGTGGTGGAGCGGGCTCATGAGGAAGAGGCGCTTGCCCTTGGTGGCCTTGAAGTACAGGCGCTGCAGGATGACCGAGCCCGACGACAGAACGAAGAGGCCGGCGATGAGCACGCCCAGCAGCTCCGTGCGGGTGAGGATGGCGAGCGCCGCGACGACGCCGCCGATCGCCATCGACCCGACGTCGCCCATGAAGACCTTCGCCTTGGGCGCATTCCACCAGAGGAATCCGACGAGCGAGCCGACGAAGGCGGCCGAGACGATGGCGAGGTCGAGCGGATCGCGCGCCTGGTAGCAGGCCTGCAGGTACTCGTCGGCCAGCTGCGTCGTCGAGCACGACTGATTGAACTGCCAGAACGCGATGAGGCTGTACGACCCGACGACGAAGATTCCCGCCCCCGCCGCGAGGCCGTCGAGGCCGTCGGTCAGGTTGACGCTGTTCGAGAAGCCCACGCCGAGCAGCGCGAGCCAGGCGAGGTACAGCATCCATCCGAGCACGGGGCCGAGCGCCATGAAGGAGAGCACCGAGATGTCGCGGAAGAACGACACGTAGGCGCTGCCCGGCGTGAGGTTGTAGGTGTCGGCGAAGTTCAGCGACACGATGCCGAACGGGATGACGACGAGCACCTGGCCGACGATCTTCTTCCAGCCCGACAGCCCCGCGTAGTGCTGCATGCGCACCTTGAGGAAGTCGTCGATGAACCCGACGGCGCCGAAGCCGACCATCATCCAGAGCACGAGCCAGCCGGAGACGGTGGGCGGGTTGTAGCCCGTGTACGCACCGATGAGATAGCCGACGATCGTGCCGACGATGAAGACGACGCCGCCCATCGTGGGCGTGCCGCGCTTCAGCTCGTGCTTGGGCGCGTTGAAGTTCTCGCCGTCGGTGCGGATGACCTGTCCCCAGCCCCAGCGGCGGAACGCGCGGAGGAAGAGGGGCGTGAGGAAGAGCGTGAACGCCAGTGAGATCGCCGCGGCCGTCAGAAGTGATCTCACGAGAACGATTCTCCCAGACGATCGCCGAGGAACCTGAGTCCCGCCGAGTTGGACGACTTCACGAGCACCCGATCGCCGTCGCGCAGCTCGCCCTGGAGGTACGCGAACGCCGCCTCGGCGTCCTCGAAGAAGACCGCCTCGTCGTTCCACGACCCCTCGGCCACGGCCGCGAGATAGAGCGGCCGGGCGTCCTGGCCGACGACGACGATGCGCGGGATGCGCAGGCGCACGGCGAGGAGGCCGATCTTGCTGTGCTCCTCGACGGCGTACTCGCCCAGCTCGCTCATCGCGCCGAGCACCGCGACCATCCGCTCGTCCGGTCCCGTGATCTGCGCGAGCGTGCGCAGCGCGGCCTGCATCGAGTCGGGACTCGCGTTGTAGGCGTCGTTGATGATGCGCACGCGCTCGGATCCCATGACCTGCATGCGCCAGCGCTCGGCGAGCTCGACGGTCTCGAGGCGCGCGATCGCGTCGTCGAGCGAGACCCCGAGCGCGGTCGCCGCGGTCGCGGCGGCGAGGGCGTTCTTGACATGGTGGCTGCCGAGCACCTGCAGGTGGAGCGGAAGCGCGGTCTCCCCCGCCGAGATCACGGCATCCGTGCCCGACGCCGTGACACGGAGGTCGGAGGCGCGGACGTCGGCGCCCTCGCCCTCGCCGAACCAGAGGAGGCCGAGGCCCCGCTCGCGCGCGATGCCGGCCATGCTCGCCACACGCGCGTCGTCGATGTTCAGGACGGCCGTGCCGCCGTCGCGGATGGCCGAGACGAGCTCCGACTTGGCCTTCACCGTCGCCTCGATTCCGCCGAATCCGCCCGCGTGGGCCATCCCGACCATGAGCACGACGCCCACGTCGGGCGTCACGAGCCCCGCGAGGCGCGCGATCTGCCCCGAGGCGTCGGCGCCGAACTCGCACACGAGGAAGCGGGTGTCATGCGTGACGCGGAGCATGGTGAGCGGGGCTCCGACCGCGTTGTTGAACGAGCCGACGGGCGCGACCGTCTCGCCCTCTGCGCGGAGGATCGTCGCGAGCATGTTCTTGGTCGTCGTCTTGCCGTTCGAGCCGGTGATCCCGACGACCTGGAGGCGGCCGGCGGCGCGCACGCGGGCGACGACCTCGCGAGCGAGCTCGCCGATCGCGACCACGACATCGGGCACGACGATCTGCGTGATCGGCTCGTCGACGACGCGCTCGACGAGGGCGAGTGCCGCGCCCTGCTCGAGCGCCTTCCCGACGAAGAGGTGCCCGTCGGTCGCCTCGCCGGGCTTGGCGACGAAGACGCCGCCCTCGCGGATGTTCCGCGAGTCGGTGTCGACGACCCCGTCGACCGTCGTCTCGGGAGTGTCGGCGCCGTGCAGGCGCAGCTCTCCGCCGACGGCGGCAGCGATCTCGGCAAGGGACAAAGCGATCATGGAATGGAGATCCTCCGCGCGGTGCGCGTCATTCGGCGAACTTGGGAAGCGGCTCTTCTGTCGTCTCAGACGGCATCACACGGTAGTTCTTCACGACCTGCGTCATCGCCTTCTGCAGGGCGGGAGCCGTGGCCGCAGACGATGTTACCCGCGTCGGCTCGTCGAGCGTGACCATCACGATGTACTCGGGGTCGTCGGCGGGGACCACCCCGACGATGCTCGTGAAGTAGACGCCGGCCTTGTATCCGCCCTTGCCGTCGCTCTTCTGCGCGGTGCCCGTCTTGATGCCGATGCGGTAGCCGTCGACGGCCACCTGGTCGGCGAGGGTGCCCTGCGTCGCGACGTTCTCGAGCAGGCGGATGGTCGTGTCGGCCGCGTCCTCGCTGACCACGCGCTCGGGGTCGCTCAGCTCGGGCTTCTCGACCTCGCCGTCGGCCGTCGTGCACGACTCCACGATGTGGAGGGGCTCGCGCACGCCGCCGTTGGCGATGGTCTGGTAGGCGTTGACGACCTGCGGCATCGTCGTCGTGAACGCCTGCCCGAACGTCGTGGCGTAGTGGCCCTGCGGGCCCCACTGGTCGGGCGGGTAGATCAGCCCGGACTCCTCCCCGGGGAAGCCGATGTCGGTGGGGGTGCCGACGCCGAACTTCTGCAGGTACTCGTAGCGCGTCTCGTCGGGGACGAGCTCGCCGAACTTCGACAGCGCGACGTTCGACGAGTCGATGAGGGCGCCGGTGAGGGTGTAGTTGAACGTGCCGTGCGAGAACGAGTCGCCGACGCGCGCGCCGTTCGGGAAGGTCTCGAACCCCGAGGCGGTCACCGAGCTGGAGGGGGTCACGGCGCCCTGGTCGAGCAGCGTCGCCGCGGTGATGGCCTTGAACGTCGAACCCGGCTCGAACGTGCGGGAGAAGATGCGCGAGTAGCGGTCGTCCTCCTTGCTCGCGCCGAAGTCATTGGGGTCGACCGTGGGGTACTCCGCAGCCGCGCGGACCGCGCCGGTCGCCACCTCGACGACCATGACCGCGCCCGACTGCGCACCCTGGTTCTGGGTCTCCTCCGCGATCATCTGCTGCATGTACCACTGGAGGTCGGCGTCGATCGTGAGCTGCAGGGTGCCGCCGTCGACGGGCGCCTTCGTCGTCTCCGTGCCGGGGATGATGAGCCCGTCCGATCCCTGCTGGTAGCTCAGCGAGCCGTTCTCCGCCTGGAGACACGCGTTCTGCGCGGACTCGTAGCCCGCGAGGGGCTCGCCGTCGGTGCCGACGAACCCGAGGAGGTTCCCCGCCACGGCGCCGTACGGGTAGGCACGCGACTGCACCGGCTCGAAGTGGATGTACGGCAGGCCGAGCGCGAGGATCTTCCGGTACTGCTCGGTCGACAGCTTCTTGCCGAGCGGCGCGTACTCCGAGTCCGGGTTCGCCGCGAGGGCGTCCGAGACGATCTTCTCGATGTCCTCGCCGCTCATCCCGACGATCTCGCCGATCGCGGCGGCGCTCTCCTCCCACCTGACGACGTGCTCCTCGCCGTCCTCGTCCTCGCGCGTGAGGTCCTTCACGTTCTGCGGGTTGAACTGCGCGGCGTACTGCATCGTGCTGCTCGCGAGCACGGCTCCGTTCGCGTCGACGATCGACCCCCGCGTCCCGTACAGCGTCTGCGTCGAGGCGATGCCGCTGTAGGCCGCGCGGTTGTCGAGGTGCTCCTGCGCGTTGACCACCTGGATGTCGACCAGGCGCACGGCGAAGCCGGCCACGACGACGGCGACGAGGGCTCCGGCGACGGCGGTGCGGCGCCTCGCGCTTCGACGGGCCTTCGCGTGCATCTCGCCTCCTGGTGTCGCGTGCTTCGGCGGGTCGGATCAGTGGGTCGTGGGGCTCGGCAGGCCGTCGGTCACGGCGGGCGGCAGCTGCGGCTGCTCCTCCTGAGCCCTCTCGTCGCTCTTCTCCGTCTGGCTCGAGGGTGCCTCATCCGCCGACTCCTCGGCGGAGCCCGACTGCGTGTCGGCGAGGAACGCGTTGCCGACCGCTCCGCGGCCCGCCGCATCGACGGCCGAGGCGGAGCCCGCCGCGGCGCCGCCGCCGATCACGGCTCCGTCGCTGAGACGCAGGTAGCTGGGAGCCGCGTCGATGACCATGCCGAGCGACGCGGCCTGCTCGGCCAGGTGCTGCGGCGAGCTGAGACCCGCGACCTCGTCGTAGAGCGCCTGCGTCTCGAGCGTCAGCTCGCGCTGCTGCGCGTCGAGCGCCGCGATCTCGAAGGTGCTCTGCGTCGTCATGACCGACAGCGCCATCTGCGCGACCGCGATGAGCACGGCGCCGACCACCGCGACGACGGCGTAGGCCAGCTTCGGACGTCTGCGGCGGGCAGGGGCCTCGACCGGGCGCAGGTCGGGGCGGCGCTTCTCGACGGGCCGCCGGGCGGGCGGCGCGAGCACGGAGCTCTGGGTGGCAAGGCTCATGGCACATCCCTCACTCGTTCGATGGCGCGCAGGCGCACCGGCTTGGCACGGGGGTTCGACTCCGCCTCGGCGTCGCTCGCGAGCTCGGCGCCGCGGACGAGGAGGCGGAACTCGGCGGCGTGCTCGGGCATCTCCATCGGGAGTCCGGCCGGCGCCTTCGACTTGACGGCCTCCGCGAACAGCCGCTTGACGAAGCGGTCCTCGAGCGACTGGTACGACAGCACGACCATCCGTCCGCCCACCGCGAGCGACGCGAGCGCGGCCGGGATCGCCCGCTCGAGCGCGGCGAGCTCGCCGTTCACCTCGATCCGCAGCGCCTGGAAGACGCGCTTCGCGGGGTGCCCGGCGTTCTTGAGCGCCGAGGGCGTCGCGTCCTGGAGGATGTCGACCAGCCGTCCCGAGCGCTCGATGGGAGCCTCTGCCCGCGCCGCGATGATCGCGCGGGCGTAGCGCCCGGCGAGCTTCTCCTCGCCGTACCGCTCGAAGATGCGGCGCAGGTCGCCCTCGCCGTACGTCGCGATGACGTCCGCTGCCGTCATGCCGCCCGTGGGATCCATCCGCATGTCGAGCGGAGCGTCCTGGGCGTAGGCGAAGCCGCGCTCGGCCTCGTCGAGCTGGAGCGACGAGACGCCGAGGTCGTAGAGGATGCCGTCGGCGCGGGGGAAGCCGGCGGAGTCGAGCGCCGCCCGGATGCCGTCGTACACCGTGTGGACGAGCGTCGTCCGGTCGGCGAAGCGCGCGAGCCGCTCCCCCGCGATGCGCAGCGCATCGGGGTCGCGGTCGAGGCCGACGAGGCGGATCCCCGGGAAACGCTCGAGGAACGCCTCCGAGTGGCCGCCCATGCCGAGGGTGCCGTCGACGTACACGGCGCCGTCGTGCTCGAGCGCGGGGCCGAGCAGCTCGACGCAGCGCTCCAGCAGCACCGGGGTGTGGATGTCGCGGATGCCCATGTCGTCTCCCTCATCCGTCCCCGGCTCTGATTCCCAACCGCTCGACCTGCCGCCGGGGAAGTGGCTTCAGGGCTGCGGGTGGGGATCACAACCGGGGTCAGAACAGTCCGGGGATCACCTCCTCCTCCAGTTCGGAGTAGCTCTCTTCATTGCTCTCGAGGTACGCGTTCCATGCGCCCGCGTCCCAGATCTCGGCGTGCGACCCGACGCCCGTGACGACGAGCTCCTTCTCCAGGCCCGCGTAGGTGCGCAGGTGGGACGGGATGGTGATCCGGTTCTGACCGTCGGGGGTCTCGGCACTCGCACCGGACAGGAACATGCGCATGAAATCGCGCGCCTGCTTGTTCGTGAGCGGAGCCTCGCGGATCCGCTCGTGCACCCGCTCGAACTCCGCCGTGCTGAACACGTACAGGCAGCGCTCCTGTCCGCGCGTCACGACGATCCCGCCGGCGAGCTCCTCGCGGAACTTCGCGGGGAGGATGACGCGGCCCTTGTCGTCGAGCTTGGGGGTATGCGTGCCCAACAGCATCGGCCATCACACCCCCCTTCGTTCCGGCCAACTCAGGTGCGCCCCACTTTACTCCACTTCCCTCCACTGTCCAGGGAGATCTGCGCATTCTCAGGAATGCGGCGCGTCGGCGTGCCGCGTGATCTCAAGGGAGAACGCGGTGGAGGAGAGTGGAGGCCGAGTGGAGGGCCAGTGGAGCGGATGGCGATCGCCGGGCACAGAAAAAGCGCCGACCCGAAGGTCGGCGCTTCTCGTGTGGAGGACGGTGGGGCTCAGCGGCCCTGCTGGCGGCGGTCCCATCGATCGTTCATGCGGTCCATGAAGGAGGCACCCTGCATCGGCTTGCCGGGCACGGTGCCCGTGCGCGGGAGACCCTGCGCGTCGTCGCCCTTGGCCGGCGTCGTGGCGAGCACGACCCCGCCGACCATCGCGGCGAAGCCCGCGACCCCGAGTCCTATGCCGAGAGCCAGGATGCTGTTCCACAGGGCGATGCCCGCGATCACGGCGGCGAGGCCGACGAGCACGAGGATGGCCCCGTAGATGAGATTGCGATAGCTGAGCGCACGGCTCGCCGAAGCGCTCACGACGTCGGCGTCGTTCTGCATGAGATGGCGTTCCATCTCGTCCAGCAGGCGCTGCTCCTGTTCGGAGAGTGGCATGGTGTCCCCCTCGGGTGAAACTGACGATCATTCTATCGCCGCGTGTCCTCACTAGGCTAGGCCTGTGGCGCCTCCTCTCCCCCTGATCGAGACGATCTCCCAGCGACTGGAGAGCTTCTCGACAGTGCAGCACCAGGCCGCTCGCGAGCACGGCCCCGAGGCCGAGGGATTCGTCGCCAGCGCGACGGCCGCGCTCGTCGGCGGGAAGCGCCTCCGCGGACGGTTCTGCGCGACGGGATGGCGCGCGGTGCGCGGGGCGGACGCCGCACTCCCGAGCAGCATCGTCGATGCGTGCGCGGCGCTCGAGGTGTTCCAGGCCGCCGCGCTCGTGCACGACGACCTCATCGACAACTCCGACACGCGCCGAGGGCGGCCCTCCGCCCACCGCGCGCTCGAGTCGTGGCACCGCGACGCCGGCTGGGCCGGGGATGCGGCCGCGTTCGGGCGATCCGGCTCGGTCCTGCTGGGAGACCTGCTCCTGTCATGGAGCGCCGACCTCTTCGACGCCGCGCTGGAGGGGCTCGACACGGCCCCAGGCCGCGCGCGGTCCGAGTATGCGCGGATGCGCCGCGAGGTGATGATCGGGCAGTTCCTCGATGTCGCCGAGGAGTCGGCCTGGCCGCGCACACCCGACGCGCAGCACGCCGATCGCGCCCTCCGCATCGCCTCCCTGAAGTCGGCCCGATACAGCGTGCAGCAGCCCCTCGTCATCGGCGCGGCCCTCGCGGGCGGCTCGGACGCGCAGCTCGCGGCGCTCGCGGCCTTCGGCCATCCGCTCGGGCTCGCGTTCCAGCTGCGCGATGACGTGCTCGGCGTGTTCGGCGACGCGGACGAGACCGGCAAGCCCGCCGGCGACGACCTCCGCGAGGGGAAGCGCACCCTGCTCATCGCGTACGCGCGCGAGCGCGCGACCGCGGACATCCGCGCGCGGATCGACGCGCTCGTCGGCGACCCCGATCTCGGCGACGCCGAGATCGCCTTCCTGCGCGAGCAGATCGTCGGCAGCGGAGCGCTCGAGCGCGTCGAGGAGCGCATCGCCGCGTACGCCGATGAGGCCGTCGCGGCGCTGGCATCCGCGCCCATCGACGCCGATGCGGTCGTCGAGCTGCGTCAGCTGCTCGACGCGGCCACCCAGCGCACCGCGTGAGTCACGCGAGCGTCTGAGCGACCCGGCGCACCTCGCTCTTGCGCCCCGCGAGCAGCGCCGTGATCGGCGCGACGCCGATCGTGTCATCCGTCGTGAGCAGCCAGTCGATCGCCTCGTCGTCGGTGAAGCCGGCGTCCGCGAGGACGATCACGGTGCCCCGGAGCGAGGACAGCGGATGGCCGTCCACGATGAAGACGGAGGGCACCTTGAGCGGCCCCTCGCGCCGCGAGCCGATGAGCGCGCGCTCATCGAGCAGCCGGCGGATGCGCCCCTGCGGCTCGCCGAGGATCTCGACGAGCTCGGGAATGGTCAGCCAGTCGGTGGGAACGGTCGAGGAGGTCTCCGCAGTCACGTCATCAGTTTCTCATCTCCTCGACGGGCGACGCCGCTCGGGCGGCACCGCGGCACAAATCACATCAGTCACATCCGCCCCGTTGACACCCCGGGCACCACCGGTCACTTCCGGTGACACCAATTGACTTCGTAACACTTCCGTGACAACGTTTCTCGAGTCCGATCGTTGGGGGTTCAACGTGCATCGACCGACTCCGCGCCGCAGGCGCGACCTGTTCACCACCGTTCCCATGGCTGTCACCGGCGCCATCGCCGTGACCCTGGGAGCTCCTGCCGCTGCCGTCGCCGCGGAGCCGAAGCCGCGTGACGGCATGCGCCATCTGCCGTCGGCGTTCGGCCACGTGCAGGGCAGCCTCGCGGTCGCCGCCGGCACGGCCCCGAAGCAGCCGATGGCCGCCGCCGCGCAGATCACGGTGCGCGCTGCCGCCGCTGTCGCGACGAGCTACACGGTCGAGTCGGGAGACACGATCACCGGGATCGCCATCCGCCACGGCCTGCGCACCGTCGACCTGCTGACGTGGAACGGCCTCAGCTGGTCGAGCACGATCTACCCGGGACAGAAGCTCACGCTGGCCGCGCGCGCCGCGGCGCCTGCGCAGACCGAGGCGAAGCCCTCGATCGAGGCGTCCGCCACGACGAAGAGCCACACGGTCGCGGCGGGCGACACGGTCTGGTCGATCGCGCAGAAGCACGGCACGTCGGTCGACCGCATCATCTCGCTCAACAAGCTCGGCGCGGACGCGATGATCTTCCCCGGGCAGAAGCTCCTCGTCGCGAGCAACGCCGTCGCGCCCCAGGCCGAGGCGAAGCAGCAGGAGTCGGCGCCCGAGGCACCCCAGGCGCCCGCCGTCCCCGAATCCCCCGCCGACGAGACCTACATCGTCCAGGCCGGCGACACCCTCTGGAGCATCGCGCAGGAGCACGGTGTGAGCGTGAGCGAGCTCCTCGCGGAGAACGGTCTCAACGGGTCGAGCATCATCTACCCCGGGCAGAAGATCGTCATCCCGCGTGCCGACGCGAAGCCGGCGCCGCAGGGCGAGGAGAAGAAGGAGGAGTCCGCTCCCCCGTCGATCTACGACTCGCCGCAGGATCAGCTCACCTCGTCGCTCAACGCGCCGCAGACCGAGAACGCGCAGATGATCATCCGCATCGGACGCGAGCTCGGCATCCCGGACAAGGGCATCGCGATCGCGCTGGCGACCGCGATGGTCGAGTCCTCGCTGCGCAACGTCAGCTGGGGCGACCGCGATTCGCTGGGCCTGTTCCAGCAGCGCCCGAGCACGGGCTGGGGCACCGAGGAGCAGATCCTCGACCGCGACTACTCCATCCGGGTCTTCTACGGCGGCGCGGGCGACCCGAACGGGCACACGACGCGCGGCCTGCGCGACATCCCCGGCTGGGAGAGCATGGAGTTCGGCGAGGCGGCCCAGACCGTCCAGATCTCGGCGTTCCCCGACCGGTACCGCCGCTGGGAGCAGCAGGCCTACAGCTGGCTGGCCCAGCTCGGCTGATCCGCGCGGAGGCGCGCGGGATCGTCATCGACCTGTGACCGGCGCCGGGCGCGCCGGTCACAGGCGTCTCAGGGGCCCTTTCGTAGAATTCAACGGTGTCCATGAGTCAGCAGGTCGATCCCCTCATCGGGCGGCTTGTCGACGACAGATACCGGGTCCGCGCCCGCATCGCGCGCGGTGGGATGGCCACCGTCTACGTGGCCACGGACCTCCGACTTGAGCGCCGCGTCGCGCTCAAGGTGATGCACAGCCACCTGAGCGACGACAGCGTCTTCCAGAGCCGCTTCATCCAGGAGGCGCGCACCGCGGCCCGCCTGTCCGACCCGCATGTGGTCAACGTCTTCGACCAGGGCCAGGATGGCGAGCTCGCGTACCTCGTGATGGAGTACCTGCCCGGGATCACGCTGCGCGAGCTGCTCAAGGAGCAGCGCCGGCTCACGGTGACGCAGACGATCACGATCATGGACGCCGTGCTCGCCGGGCTGTCCGCCGCGCATCGCGCGGGGCTCATCCACCGCGACGTCAAGCCCGAGAACGTGCTCCTCGCGGAGGACGGCCGCATCAAGATCGGCGACTTCGGCCTGGCGCGCGCGACGTCCGCGAACACCGCGACCGGCCAGCAGCTTCTGGGCACGATCGCCTATCTCGCACCCGAGCTCGTGACGCGCGGGACCGCCGACACCCGCAGCGACATCTACGCCCTCGGCATCATGCTGTACGAGATGCTCGCAGGCGAGCAGCCGTACAAGGGCGAGCAGCCCATGCAGATCGCGTACCAGCACGCGACGGAGTCGGTGCCGCGACCGAGCGTGAAGAACCCCGGCGTGCCCGAGCAGCTCGACGAGCTCGTGCTGTGGGCGACCGAGAAGGAGCCGGACGAGCGTCCGTCCGACGCGCAGCAGATGCTCGAACGGCTGCGCGAGATCGAGCGCGAGCTCGGCGTCACTCCCCTGCCGACGCGCACGGCCGCGGCCAGCAGGTTCCCCGAGGAGCTTCCTGACGAGGGCGAGCAGACGGGCGGCCAGACGAAGGTCATGCCCGAGGCGGCGACCTCGGTGCTCCCGCCGTCGCTGACGAGCGCGGGCCCGCAGGAGGACGCCGACAACGCCGCGGTCCTCCGCCGACGGGCGAAGCGCCGACGCGCGCGCGGCGTGTGGCTGATCGTGCTGACGCTCCTGCTCGCGGGAGGCGCGGCGGGCGCCGGATGGTGGTGGGGCTCGGGTCCGGGATCGTACGTCGCGGTTCCGGAACTCGACGGGCTCACCTACGCCGAGGCGGAGAGCACGCTCGCCGGGCTCGAGCTCGACGCGCAGGAGCGCACGGAGAACACGCTCGACGTGCCCGCCGGCGAGGTCATCCGCACCGATCCCTCAGAGGGCGCGCGCGTCGACAGGGACACGGTCGTCACGGTGGTGACGTCGGCGGGTCCCGCCAGCGCCGAGCTCGGCCAGCTCGCGGGTCTGAGCGCCGACGAGGTGCGCGGACTGCTCGAGGACAGTCGGATCTCGGTGGCCGAGGACGACGTGCCGCTCTTCGCCGAGGAGGCGGAGGGGACGGTCCTCGCGGTGAGCATCACGCCGGCGGCCGGGGGCGACCCGGTCGACTGCGCCGCCGGCTGCTCGGTGCACCAGGGCGACGCGGCGCAGCTGACCGTCTCCCTCGGGGAGCTGCCGAACGTCGTCGGGATGAGCTCCGAGGAGGCCGCGGCGACCCTCGACGCCGTCGGCGTGAAGACCGAGGTCGTGTCACAGGAGTACCACGACACGGTGCCCGAAGGGCACGTGATCTACTTCCTCGAGCGGTCCGAGCCGGGCAGCTGGCGCCCCGGCGACACGGTGCGTCTCGTCACCTCGCTCGGCCCGCAGCTGTTCGAGGTTCCCGACGTCGTCGGCATGACGCGCGACGAGGCGAAGGCCGAGCTCGAGGCCGCCGGCTTCGCCTACTCGTACAACGGACTGTGGGATGCCGTGGTCGACGAGTTCACCGAGGTCGTGTCGATGAGCCCCGAGGGCGGCTCGCAGCAGCGTGCCGGCACGACGATCACGCTGACGATCACCGGCTCGTTCTAGCCGCGCGCGTTCGTTCCGCGGCGCCATCCGCCGTCACCGGAATCCGCGCTCCCGCGGCCATCCGCCGTGCTGCGCCATCCGCCGTCACCGGAATCGGATGCCCGGGCCTGGTGTGCGCGTGTCGACCTCACCCGCACACACCCGCCCCACCGATCCGATTCCCGGAACCGGTGCGGCGCCATCCGCCGTCACTCGAATCGGATGCCCGGGGCCGGTGTGCGCGGATGCCGCGCAGGTCAGCGCTTCTCGAGCTCCTCGGCCACGAGGAAGGCGAGCTCGAGCGACTGCATGTGGTTGAGGCGCGGGTCGCACAGGGACTCGTAGCGGGTCGCGAGGGTCGCCTCGTCGATCTGCTCGGATCCGCCGAGGCACTCGGTGACGTCGTCGCCCGTGAGCTCGACGTGGATGCCGCCCGGGAACGTGCCCGCCGCGCGGTGCGCCTCGAAGAAGCCGCGGACCTCGTCGACGACGTCGTCGAAGCGACGCGTCTTGTAGCCGGTCGGGGTCGTGATGCCGTTGCCGTGCATCGGGTCGGTGACCCAGAGCGGCTGCGCGCCGGAGGCCTTGACGGCCTCGAGCAGCGGGGGCAGCGCGTCGCGGATCTTGCCGGCGCCCATCCGGGTGATGAAGGTGAGGCGACCGGGCTCCCGCTCGGGGTCGAGCTTGTCGATGAGCGCGAGCGCGGTGTCGGTCGACGTCGTCGGACCGAGCTTCACGCCGATGGGGTTGCGGATGTGCGAGAAGTACTCGACGTGCGCGCCGTCGAGCTCGCGCGTGCGCTCGCCGATCCACTGGAAGTGGCTCGACGTGTTGTAGATCTCCCCCGTGCGCGAGTCGATGCGCGTGAGCGGGCGCTCGTAGTCCATGAGCAGGCCCTCGTGCCCCGTGTAGAACTCGACGCGGCGCAGCTCGTCGAAGTCCGCGCCACACGCGTCCATGAAGCGGATGGCGCGGTCGATCTCGGCGGCGAGACGCTCGTATCGCTTGTTGGCGGGGTTCTCCGCGAAGCCCTTGTTCCACGAGTGCACCTCGCGGAGGTCGGCGAAGCCGCCCTGCGTGAACGCGCGGATGAGGTTCAGCGTCGAAGCAGACGTGTGGTACGCCTGCAGGAGGCGCTGCGGGTCGGCCTCACGCGACGCCGCGGTGAAGTCGTAGCCGTTGACGATCTCGCCGCGGAACGCGGGGAGGGTGATGTCGCCGCGCGTCTCGGTGTCGCTCGAGCGGGGCTTGGCGAACTGGCCGGCCATCCGCCCCATCTTGACGACGGGCATCGAGGCGCCGTACGTGAGGACGACGGCCATCTGCAGCACGGTCTTGACGCGGTTGCGGATCTTGTCGGCCGTGGCACCGGCGAACGTCTCGGCGCAGTCGCCGCCCTGGAGGAGGAACGCCCGGCCCGCGGCCGCGTCGGCCAGACGCGCCTTGAGGGTGTCGACCTCGCCGGCGAAGACGAGCGGCGGGAGGGTGCTGAGCTCGGCGGCGACCTCGGCGACCGCCGCCGCGTCGGGATACACCGGCTGCTGCTTGATCGGCAGGGACTTCCAGGCGTCGAGTGCATCCAGCGTTCGGGGCATTGTCCGATGTTATCGCGGGACGGCGGCCCCTCCGTTCACGGCGGATGGCCGGCGGATGTCAGCTGGCGGCGAGGCGGTTCTTGACCGTCGACGCGTACTCGTCGCTGTACTCCTGGCCGCCGAGCCGCTGAAGCGCGACCATGATCTCGTCGGTCACGGAGCGCAGCACGTAGCGGTCGCCCTCCATGCCCGCGTAGCGCGAGAAGTCGAGCGGCTCGCCGATCACGACGCCCACGCGCATGACGCGCGGGAGGGTCTGCCCGATCGGCATCATCGTGCCGGTGTCGACCATGATGACGGGGATGACCGGCACCTTCGCCTCGAGCGCCATCCGCGCGATGCCCGTGCGGCCCCGGTAGAGCTTGCCGTCGGGGCTGCGTGTGCCCTCGGGGTAGATGCCGAGCAGGTCGCCTCGGCCGATGACCTGGAGAGCCGTGTTGAGCGCCGCCTCCGAGGCGGGCCCGCCCGAGCGGTCGAGGGCGATCTGCCCTGTGCCCTTCATGAACCACTTCGTGGCCCAGCCCTTGAGGCCGCGACCCGTGAAGTACTCCGCCTTCGCGAGGAAGGACACGGGACGGTCGAGCATGAGCGGAAGGAAGACCGAGTCGATGACCGACAGGTGGTTGCTCGCGAGGATGGCCGCGCCCGTCGTCGGGACGTTCTCGCGTCCGGTGACCCACGGGCGGTAGATGGCCTTCACGATCGGACCGACGAAGACGTACTTCATGAGCCAGTAGAACAAGGTCAGCTCCCACTGTCGGAATCGGTCGCCTGGAAGTCTAGCCTTGTAGGAACCGTGCACGCGCGAGGGTCGGGCGCATGCCCCGGCATATACTCGCAGCATCCGCAGCCGGTACCGAAGGAGATGCCGTGATCGAGACATCGACGCCCGCAATCGTCCCCGCCGATCCGTCGGCGAACGTCGCCGACCTCCTCGTCGAGCGGGTGTCGGAGACCCCCGATCGGGCGCTGTTCGCGGTCCCCGACGGCTCAGGCGGATGGCGCGACATCTCGGCCCGCACGTTCCACGAGCAGGTGGTCGCCCTCGCGAAGGGCTTCGTCGCCGCGGGCGTGCAGCCCGGCGACAAGGTCGCCTTCCTCGCGCGCACGACCTACGAGTGGTCGGTCGTCGACTTCGCTCTCTTCTTCGCGGGCGCCGTCATGGTGCCGGTCTACGAGACGAGCTCGCCCGCCCAGATCCAGTGGATCCTCTCCGACTCGGGTGCGACCGCCCTCATGGTCGAGAGCGCCGACCACGCAGCGCGCTTCGAGGAGGTCCGCGGCGAGCTCCCGCTCGTGCGCGAGCTGTGGCGGATGGATCAGGACGCCATCGCGACGCTCACGGCGGCGGGCGCGTCCGTCGAGGATGCCGAGATCGAGCGGCGACGTCAGCTCGCGAACGGCGACGACATCGCCACCCTCATCTACACGTCCGGGTCGACCGGGCGCCCCAAGGGATGCGTGATCACGCACGCGAACTTCGTCGAGCTCTGCCGCAACGCGGCTAAGGCGATGACCGAGATCGTGCACCAGCCCGGCGCCTCGACGGTGCTCTTCATCACGACCGCGCACGTGTTCGCCCGGTTCATCTCGCTGCTGTGCATCCACTCGGGCGTCAAGACCGGCCACCAGCCCGACACGAAGCAGCTCGTCGCGGCGCTCGGCTCCTTCAAGCCGACGTTCCTCCTCGCGGTGCCCCGCGTCTTCGAGAAGGTCTACAACTCGGCCGAGCAGAAGACCGAGTCCGAGGGCAAGGGCCGGATCTTCCGCGCCGCGGCGAAGGTCGCCGTCGAGCACTCCCGTCGCGTGCAGGACGGCGAGAAGATCGGGCTCGGGCTGCACGTGCAGTTCGCGCTCTTCGACCGCCTCGTCTACGCGAAGCTGCGCGCGCTCATGGGCGGGAACGTCCGCTACGCGATCTCCGGCTCGGCGCCCCTCGGCGCCCGGCTCGGGCACTTCTTCCACAGCCTCGGCATCACCATCCTCGAGGGGTACGGTCTCACCGAGACGACCGCCCCTGCGACCGTGAACCTCCCGTCCAAGTCGAAGATCGGCTCGGTCGGCCCTGCGCTCCCCGGCGTCGGCGTGCGCATCGCGGACGACGGCGAGGTGCAGGTGCGCGGGATCAACGTCTTCCGCGAGTACTGGCGGAACCCCGAGGCGACCGAGGCCGCCTTCGACGGCGAGTGGTTCCGCACCGGCGACATCGGCGCGCTCGACGACGACGGCTATCTCACGATCACGGGGCGCAAGAAGGAGATCATCGTGACCGCGGGCGGCAAGAACGTCGCCCCGGCCGCGCTCGAGGATCCGATCCGCGCGAACCCGATCGTCAGCCAGGTCGTCGTGGTAGGCGACCAGAAGCCGTTCATCGCGGCGCTCGTCACGCTCGACCCCGAGATGCTGCCGGCCTGGCTCGCGACGCACGGCGAGTCGTCCGACCTCACGCTCGAGCAGGCGGCGCAGAATGCGACGGTGCGCGCCGAGATCCAGCGGGCGATCGACGAGGCGAACACGCGCGTCTCTCGCGCCGAGTCCATCCGCAAGTTCACCGTGCTCGGCACGGAGTGGACGGAGGCGACCGGCCACCTGACGCCCAAGATGTCGATCAAGCGCGCGGAGATCCTGCGCGACTTCGCGAAGGACATCGAGGCGATCTACGAGGCGCCCATCCAGACGACGAACATCCCGATGGGGTGAGCAGGCATGAGTGAGGGGGACGGCCCCCGGCCGTCCCCCTCACTCATGCCCTGCCTAGGTGAGCCAGATCTTCTCCCGCACCTCGCGCATGGCGGCCTTGCGGTCGTCCGCCGAGAGGCGCTTGAGGTAGAGCGTGCCATCGAGGTGGTCCGTCTCGTGCTGCAGCATCTGCGCGAAGAGCCCCTCCCCCTCGAGCACGACGCGCGCACCGTCGAGGTCGATGCCCTCCGCCCGTGCGTACGGGTGGCGCAGGGCGTCGTGCCAGAGGCCAGGCACCGACAGGCATCCCTCTCCGGTCGGGACGGGCTCGCCGCGCACCTCGACGATCCGCGGGTTGAGGATGTACCCGATGTCGCCGTCGATGTTGTAGCTGAACGCACGGAGCCCGACGCCGATCTGCGGCGCCGCGACACCGGCCCTGCCCGGCAGCTTCACCGTCTCGATGAGATCGTCGACGAGCGCGCGGACGCCGTCGTCGATGTGCTCGATCTCGGCGCACCGCTGAGCGAGGACGGGGTCGCCGATGATCCGGATGTCGCGGACGGTCACTTCTCCTCCTGCGCCGGCTGCCGCAGTCCCTCGACGACGCGCGCGGCGAGCTCGCGCGCGGCGTCGCGCGTGGCAGGGGCGAGCTCGCCGTACGCGATGGCGCTGCCCGTCGCGAGCTGCGGGTCGTATGGGATGCGGACGACGGCGCGCACACGGCTGCGGAAATGCGCGTCGAGCTCGTCGAGGCGCACGAGCGGAGCACCCGGAGTCGACTGGTTCAGCACGACGACCGCAGAGCGCACCTGATCGGCGAAGCCGTTCGACTCGAGCCACGTGAGCGTCTCGCTCGCGAGGCGCGCCTCGTCGACGCTGAGCCCCGCGACCACGACGATCTGGTCGGCGAGGTCGAGCGTCGCGCCCATGACGGAGTGCACGATGCCGGTGCCCGTGTCGGTGAGCACGATCGAGTAGTAGTGCGCGGCGACGTCGGCGACGTCGCGGTAGTCCTGATCGCTGAACGCCTCCGACACGTGCGGATCGGTGTCCGACGCGAGCACGTCGAGGCGGGTCTCGTCGCGGACGACGTGACTCGACATGTCGGCGTAGCCGTGCACGGCGTCGCGGTTGCGGACGAGATCGCGCACGGTCTTCCCGGTCGCCCGCGCGATGCGCTCGGCGAGCGTGCCGCGGTCGGGGTTCGCGTCGACGGCGATCACGCGGTCGTCGCGGGCGTCGGCGAGTGCCATGCCGAGGAGCGCCGTGACGGTCGTCTTGCCGACGCCGCCCTTGCGGCTGAGCACGGGGACGAAGCGCGCCGCGCCGCTCAGCGGAGCGGCGATGCGCCGCGAGAGCTCCTTGCGCTCGCGCGTCCGCCTGCTGTCGCCGAGGTTGATGAGGTGTCCCGACAGGCGGTAGACGAGCTGCCGCCACGGCCCCTCGGGCTCGGGACGGTGGATGGCGCCCGTATCGAGCAGCCGGTCGGCCGTGAGCACGTCCGCGCTCTCGCGCGCGGCGTTCTCGCTCACCTCCCCCGCTCGACGGGACGCCGTCTCACGCGGCTTGCGCGCGGGCGCGGGCGACGACTCGGGCGCGGCCTTCGCCTGCTCGATGAACGACGGACGCGTGATCGGCGGCGCGGGCTTCGCGTTCTCGGTGGATTCGGACATGTCCTCTTCTCTCGCATCGGAGACGGCGCCATCGGGGGCGGTCTCTCCGACGTGCTCGGCCGGCTCTTCCTGGTCTCGGGCGGAAGCAGCCGCGGGGCGCAGGAACGAGTCGTAGCCCGGCGGGAGCGTCTCCTCGCGCACGACGGGACGGCGCTCGCGCGGCTCGGTGTCCGGGGCGCCCTGCGCGTCGTCCGACGCCGCGGCGGTGTCGGCCTCTGCTTCGTCGGCCTCGATGGCTGTGTCGGCTTCGACCTCGGTCGGCTCGTCGGCCCGGTCGTCCGGCTGGTCGTCGGGCTCGATGTCGTCCGCCGCGGTGGGCTGGTCGTCAGGCTCGACGTCTTCCGCGTCGAGGCCCGTTTCCTCTGCCGCGGCTGCAGCAACGGTGAGGTCGTCGTCCGGCGCGAGCTCGTCCACCTGGGCGTCGGGCTCCTGGGCTTCAGGCTCGTGGACCTCGGGCTCCTGCGCGTCGGGCTCCTCGGCCTCGGGCTCGAGCGCCTCGACGTCGTCCGCTTCGGCACCGTCCGCATCGAGCGCAGCCGCGCCTTCCGCGTCGAGCTCCTCCGCGCCATCCGCCTCGTCGGCGTGCGCGCCGTCCGGCTCCGCGCCATCCGCCTCGGCGTCGTCCTCGACGGTCTCTGCGGGCGTGGACTCACGGGCGGCGGCGACGGTCTCCTCGTCGAGCTCGCCCGTGATGACCTCGAGGTCGTCGTCGGGCTCGTCGGCCGGGAGCTCGATGACGATCCCGCCGCGGCGCACGTCGCCGCCCGGGATGTCATCGTCGACGACGTCGTCATCCGGGTCTTCGATGGTCTGCGGCAGCACGACGCGCACCTGAGCCGTGTGCGTGCCGAGGATGCCGATCGCCGTCGTGTCGATGCCGGTGTCCTCGAGGACTCCGTGGTCCTCGGGCTCTTCCTCTGGCCGTCCGCTGCGATCCGAACTCACTGTCATGTCTCCCCAAGCGGGGCGCGACACACGTCGCGCCCCGCTCAAGGTTACTGGGCGGGCGTGACGACGACCAAAAGGTCGCCCGCCTCCACCTGCTGGGTGGGCGCGATCGCGATCCGCTCGACGACGCCGTCGACGGGCGCCGTGATGGCCGCCTCCATCTTCATCGCCTCGATCGAGGCGACCGGCTGCCCCGCGGCCACGCGGTCGCCCGGCTCCACCTTGACCGTGACCACGCCGGAGAACGGCGCGGCCACCTGCCCCGGCCTGCTCGTGTCGGCCTTCTCGGCCTCGTGCGCCTCGACCTGGATGCTGCGGTCGCGCGCCGAGACCGGGCGGAGCTGGCCGTTCAGGGTCGTCATGACCGACCGGATGCCCTTGTCGTCGGCCGCGCCGATCGACTCGAGCCCCGCGTAGAGCTGCACGCCCTTCTCGAGCGTGATGACGTGCTCGCGACCCGGGGTCAGCCCGTAGAGGTAGTCGGCCGTGTCGAGGACCGACAGGTCGCCGTAGGTCTCGCGCATCTCCTGGAAGACCTTCGTCGGCTGCGGGAAGAGCAGGCGGTTCAGCGTCGCGCGTCGCGTGGCCGAGTCGCCGTCCAGCGCCGCCTGGTCATCGGCGCTGATCGGCGTGACGCCGGTCTTCACCTCGCGCCCGGCGAGCACCTTCGTGCGGAACGGCTCGGGCCATCCGCCCGGCAGGTCGCCGAGCTCACCGGCCATGAACCCGACGACCGAGTCGGGCACGTCGTACTTGCCGGGGTTCTCGGCGAAGTCGGCGGGATCGGCGCGGACCGCCGCGAGGTGGAGCGCGAGGTCGCCCACGACCTTCGACGACGGGGTCACCTTGGGAACGCGCCCGAGGATCTCGTTCGCCGCGGCGTACATGTCCTCGATGAGCTCGAAGTCGTCGGCGAGGCCGAGCGCGATCGCCTGCTGACGCAGGTTCGACAGCTGTCCGCCCGGGATCTCGTGCGCGTAGACGCGCCCGGTGGGCCCGGCGAGGCCCGATTCGAACGGCTTGTACAGGTGGCGGACGGCCTCCCAGTACGGCTCGAGGTCGGACACGGCCTGCAGGTCGAGCCCCGTGTCGCGCTCGGTGTGCGCGAGGGCGGCGACGAGCGACGACAGCGACGGCTGGCTCGTCGTGCCCGCCATGGTCGCCGCCGCGGCGTCGACCGCATCGGCGCCCGCCGCACTCGCCGCGAGCAGCGTCGCGAGCTGGCCGCCGGGGGTGTCGTGCGTGTGCACGTGCACGGGCAGGTCGAAGCGCTCGCGGAACGCCGAGACGAGCTTCGCCGCGGCGGCGGGTCGCAGGAGGCCCGCCATGTCCTTGATCGCGAGCACATGCGCGCCCGCGTCCGCGATCTGCTCGGCGAGTCGGAGGTAGTAGTCGAGCGTGTAGAGATCCTCGGCGGGGTTCAGCAGGTCGCCCGTGTAGCAGACGGCGACCTCGGCGACCGTCGTGCCGGTCTCGAGCACCGCATCGATCGCGGGGCGCATCTGGGACACGTCGTTGAGCGCGTCGAAGATGCGGAAGATGTCGATCCCGGTCGCCGCGGCCTCGCGCACGAAGGCATCGGTCACCTCCGTCGGATACGGCGTGTACCCGACCGTGTTGCGACCGCGCAGCAGCATCTGGATGGCGACGTTCGGCAGCGCCTCGCGCAGCCGTGCGAGACGCTCCCACGGGTCCTCGGCGAGGAAGCGCAGCGCGACATCGTAGGTCGCACCGCCCCACGCCTCGACGGAGAGCAGCTGCGGAGTCAGACGCGCGACGTGCGGCGCCACGTTGAGGAGGTCCTTGGTGCGGACGCGCGTCGCGAGCAGCGACTGGTGCGCGTCGCGGAAGGTCGTCTCCGTGACAGCCAGGGCCTTCTGCTCGCGCAGCGCCTGGGCGAAGCCCGCAGGGCCGAGCTCGAGGAGCCGCTGGCGCGAGCCCGCGGCCGGTGCGGCCGACAGGTCCACGGCCGGCAGCTTCGAGCGCGGATCGATCGAGAGCGGGTTCTCCCCGTGGGGCTTGTTGACGGTGACGTCGACCAGCCAGTTGAGGATCTTCGAGCCGCGGTCCTTCGAGGGCCGCCCCCGGACGAGCTCGGGGCGCTCGTCGATGAACGACGTCGAGAGGTCGCCCTCGATGAACGACGGGTCGTCGAGGACGGCCTGAAGGAACGGGATGTTCGTCGAGACGCCGCGGATGCGGAACTCCGCGAGCGCGCGGCGCGCGCGGCGGACGGCCGCGGTGTAGTCGCGTCCGCGGCACGTGAGCTTCGCGAGCATCGAGTCGAAGTGCGGGCTCACCTGGGCGCCGGCGGCCGTCGTGCCGCCGTCGAGGCGGATGCCCGCGCCGCCCGGCGACCGGTAGGTCGTGATCTTGCCGGTGTCGGGCCGGAATCCCTGTGCCGGGTCCTCGGTCGTGATGCGGCACTGGAGAGCAGCCCCGTGCAGGCGGATGTCGTCCTGCAGGAGCCCGATGTCGGCGAGCGTCTCGCCCGACGCGATGCGCATCTGCGCCTGGACGAGGTCGACATCCGTCACCTCCTCGGTCACGGTGTGCTCGACCTGGATGCGCGGGTTCATCTCGATGAAGACGACCTCGCCCGCGCGCGGGCCCGCGGTCTCGAGGAGGAACTCGACGGTGCCGGCGTTGACGTAGCCGATCGACCGCGCGAACGCGACCGCGTGGCGGTGGAGGTCGGCGCGCACGGTGTCGTCGAGGTTCGGCGCGGGCGCGATCTCGATCACCTTCTGATGGCGGCGCTGCACCGAGCAGTCCCGCTCGAACAGGTGGACGGTCTCTCCCGATGCGTCGGCGAGGACCTGCACCTCGACGTGACGCGGCCGGAGCACGGCCTGCTCGAGGAACATGCGCGGATCGCCGAAGGCGCTGTCGGCCTCGCGCATCGCCTCGGCGAGCGCGGGGGCGAGCTCCTCCTTCGACTCCACGCGGCGCATGCCGCGGCCGCCGCCGCCCGCGACGGCCTTCGCGAAGAGGGGGAATCCGATCTCGTCGGACTGGGCGACGAGCTCGTCCACGTCGTCGGATGCTGGCGTCGACCGGAGCACGGGAACGCCCGCCCGGATCGCGTGCTCCTTGGCGGTGACCTTGTTGCCGGCCATCTCGAGCACCTCGGCCGGCGGGCCGATGAACGCGATGCCGTGCGCGGCGGCCTTCGCCGCGAGGTCGGGGTTCTCGGAGAGGAAGCCGTAGCCGGGATAGATCGCGTCTGCGCCCGCCTCGACCGCCACGCGGACGATCTCGTCGACGTCGAGGTAGGCGCGGACCGGATGGCCCTCCACGCCGATCTGGTACGCCTCATCCGCCTTCAGGCGATGGAGCGAGTTGCGATCCTCGTACGGGAAGACCGCGACCGTGCGCGCCCCCAGCTCGTACGCCGCGCGAAACGCGCGGATGGCGATCTCGCCACGGTTGGCCACGAGAACCTTCGAGAACATACGCCTCCTCGGCGACAGCTGGCACGGCGGAGCCCGGCACACCGACATCGCTGAGCTCGCCCCCAGCTTAGGGGAGGGTAGGTTAGACCACGTGCACGTACTCAGCGTCAGCTCTCTCAAGGGAGGCGTCGGCAAGACGACCGTGACCCTCGGGCTCGCCTCAGCGGCATTCTCGCGGGGCATCCGGACGCTCGTCGTCGACCTCGACCCCCAGTCCGACGTGTCGACGGGACTCGACATCCAGATCGCCGGCCACCTGAACGTGGCCGATGTTCTCGAGAACCCGAAGGAGAAGGTCGTCCGCCAGGCCATCACGGCGAGCGGATGGACGAAGGTGCACCCCGGCGTCATCGACGTGCTCATCGGGAGCCCGTCGGCGATCAACTACGACGGACCGCACCCGACGGTGCGCGACGTGTGGAAGCTCGAGGAGGCGCTCGCCTCAGTCGAGGCCGACTACGACCTCGTGCTCATCGACTGCGCTCCCTCGCTCAACGCGCTCACGCGCACGGCGTGGGCCGCGAGCGACCGCGTGGCCGTCATCACCGAGCCGGGGCTCTTCTCCGTCGCGGCCGCCGACCGCGCGCTGCGTGCGATCGAGGAGATCCGCCGTGGCCTCTCGCCGCGTCTCCAGCCGCTCGGCATCGTCGTGAACCGCGTGCGCCCCCAGTCGATCGAGCACCAGTTCCGCATCAAGGAGCTCCGCGACATGTTCGGCCCCCTCGTGCTGTCGCCGCAGCTGCCCGAGCGCACCTCGCTCCAGCAGGCGCAGGGCGCCGCGAAGCCGCTGCATGTGTGGCCCGGCGAATCGGCGCAGGAGCTGGCGCAGGACTTCGACCAGCTGCTCGACCGCATCGTGCGCGCCGGCCGCATCCCCGTCCCCGAGACGGGCCCCACCGCCGCGGAGTGAGCCCCCGGACCATCCGCCCGGACCATCCGGCCCCGTTCGCATGTCTCACCTGCGTTGGGTTGACGCTCGCCATTCTCACCTTCAGTGAGACACGCACTCACCTTGGTGAGGCAGGTACGCCGCGCTGACTCGACGCGTGTCTCACCCGGCGCGGGAAAGCACCCGCCATACCCACCCGAAACGAGACACGGCGTGCGAAAGCCCCGTCACCGCCGACGGATGTGTCGACGCGACCCGGGGAGGAGCGTCAGGCGGTGCGCTTCGAGCGGCGCGCAGCCAGCTCGTCGACCGGGTCCGGAGCGGTCGGGTCGAAGTCGACGAGCGTCGACTCGACCTCGCGCAGCACGCGCCCGACGGCGATGCCGAACACGCCCTGGCCTCGGCTCACGAGGTCGATGACCTCGTCGTTCGAGGTGCAGAGGTAGACCGAGGCGCCATCGCTCATGAGCGTGGTCCCGGCGAGATCGCGAATGCCCGACGCGCGCAGCTGGTCGACGGCGACCCGGATCTGCTGAAGCGAGATGCCCGTGTCGAGCAGGCGCTTCACGAGCTTGAGGACGAGGATGTCGCGGAAGCCGTACAGCCGCTGCGAGCCCGATCCCGAGGCGCTGCGGATGGTCGGCACGACGAGCTCGGTGCGCGCCCAGTAGTCGAGCTGCCGGTACGTGATGCCCGCCGCGCGCGCCGCGACCGCACCGCGGTAGCCGGCTTCGGGGTCGAGCTGCGGCAGGCCGTCGGTGAAGAGAAGGTCGGCGGTGAAGCCGTCCGCTGCGGGATCCTCAGCCATCGTGATCCTTACTCCTCACGTTCGATTCCTGTCCACCGTATGGCAGGGATGGGGCCCCGGCAACGACATCCGCGTCGAGGCGGCGGCGTGTCGAGCGAAGCGTTATGAACGTTATAGAACGACGCCGCGGGTCACGGGAGGACGCGCTCGAGCGCCTGCCGCACGAAGATGCCGCGCACCTCGTCGAGACGCCGCGCGAGCTCGGGGCCGAGCTCGCCGGCCCTCGCGCGCGAGCGCGCATCCGTGCGCCGCAGGAGCGGGGTGAGCGCCTGGTCGACGAGGTCGGCGTCCTTGTCCGCGCTCTGCTTCACGGCGCGGAGGTGACGCGGCTCGATGCCGTGCCGGTCGAGCGCGACGAACGCACGCAGCAGCGCGACGGCGTGCTCGTCGTAGACGTCGGATGCCTGGATGAGCCCGATGCTGATCGCGTCGTTGAGCAGCTGCGGGGCCGCACCCGCTTCGGCGAGCAGGTCGGCGCGCGTGTAGGTGCGGGTCGTCGGATGGATCGAGGTCGGCAGCGCGAGCCTCTCGCCTCCGTTCGCATCGACCTCGTCGAGGTGATCGCGGATCACGCTGAGCGGGAGGTAGTGGTCGCGCTGCAGCACGAGACCCAGACGCAGCCGTTCGACATCCTGCGGCGAGAACTTGCGGTACCCCGACGGCGTCCGCTGCGGCGAGACGATCCCCTGCTCCTCGAGGTAGCGGAGCTTGCTCGAGGTGAGATTGGGGAACTCGGGAGTGAGCTTCGCGAGCACCTGTCCGATGCTCAGCAGCGCCGCTGACGCGCTTCGCTCTGCGGCAGCGGCTGCCATCAGGCGCCGGCCCCCGCGATGTCTCGGGGGGAGGCGAAGAAGTTGAAGCGGAACTTGCCGATGCGCACCTCGGCGCCGTTGCGGAGCACCGCGCGGTCGACACGCTCTCCGTCGACGTAGGTTCCGTTGAGCGAGCGCTGGTCGATGATCTCGAACACCGTCCGGTCGCGGGTGATCTCGGCGTGACGACGGGAGACCGTGACGTCGTCGAGGAAGATGTCGGCCTCGGGATGCCGACCCGCGGTCGTCACGTCGGCGTCGAGGAGGTAGCGCGCGCCCGCGGTCGGGCCGGAGCGCACGAGGAGCAGCGCGGCTCCCGACGGGAGCGCCCCCACCGCCTCGAGCTCGGCGTTCGACAGCTCGCCCGCGAACGGCACGAACGACAGGTCGGCGTCATGCCCGAACGTCTGGGTGACGTCACCTGCTCCGTCGTGGCCGCCCGCCGGCCGGTACTGCGCTTCTGTCACGCTCGACCTCCCTTTCGCTCCACCCTATCCGATCGCCGTCGATCGGATCGGCCCCTCCCAGGGGCCTGTGAGGGCACTCGCGAAAGTCTGCCCTGTGCACGACGCGAGCGGAAGATCCGTTCAGAATCGGCCGATAGCGTCGACGTGCCATGACTGCTCTCCACGCCTCCGCACGCACCCGCCGTCCGTCCCGCCGTCTTGCCGCCGCAGCGCTCGTCGCGGCCGCGATCCTCGCGCCGCAGCTGATGCCATCCGCCGCGTCGGCGCACGACGCGCTTGTCAGCACGTCGCCCGCCGACGGCGAGACCGTGCAGACCCTCCCCGACGCGATCACCCTCACCTTCAGTGGCGCTCTCCTCGAGGGCGCGCCGCAGGCGGTGTTCGTCACGGACGCGTCGTGCCCCGGGATCGCCGAGGCCGAGCCGGGCAGCATCGCGATCGACCGCGCGTCGTGCCGGGACTACGCGGCCGGCGACGCCGTGGCGGACGGCCCGCTCCTCACGCAGCAGCTCGACGTCGCCGGGGCACCCGCCGGCGAGTACACGGTCATCGCGAGCGTCACCTACGGCGACTCGCACAGCGAGGACAAGATCTTCCGGTTCACGACGACCGAGGCCGCGCCGGGCGGGGCATCCGAGGCGCCGAGCGCCGAACCGGCGGAGACGCCCGCAGCGGAGGACACGGCCGCCCCGACCGAGGCGTCGGAGGATGCCGCGTCTCCCCTCCCCTGGATCCTCGGGGGCATCGGCGCGGTGGTCGCCCTGTCGCTCGTCGCCGTCCTCGTCGGCCGCGCACGCCGGTCCTCCTGAGCCGCCCCGGGCATCCGCCCGCCCGCGCGCTCAGGTCCCCTCCCGCACAGATAGGCTTGATCCCATGGCTCACTACGACGTCGTCATCCTCGGCGCGGGCCCCGGCGGCTACGTCGCCGCCGTCCGCAGCGCCCAGCTCGGTCTCACGACCGCCATCATCGAAGAGAAGTACTGGGGCGGTGTCTGCCTCAACGTCGGCTGCATCCCCTCGAAGGCGCTCCTGAAGAACGCCGAGATCGCCCACACCTTCACCCACAAGGCCGACCTGTTCGGCATCTCGGGCGACGTGCACTTCGACTTCGGCGCGGCGTTCGACCGCAGCCGCAAGGTCGCGGAGACGCACGTCAAGGGCATCCACTTCCTCATGAAGAAGAACAAGGTCACCGAGTACGAGGGCCGCGGCACCTTCACGGGACCCAAGGCGATCTCGGTCGCCAAGTCGGATGGCTCGACCGAGGAGGTCACGTTCGACAACGTGATCATCGCCACCGGCTCGACCGTGCGCCTCCTCCCCGGCGTCCAGCTGAGCGACAACGTCGTGACGTACGAGGAGCAGATCCTCACGCGCGAGCTGCCCGAGTCGATCGTCATCGTCGGCGCCGGCGCCATCGGCATGGAGTTCGCCTACGTCCTGTCGAACTACGGCGTCAAGGTCACGATCATCGAGTTCCTCGACCGCGCGCTCCCGAACGAGGACGCGGAGGTCTCGAAGGAGATCCAGAAGCAGTACAAGAAGTACGGCATCGACATCCTCACCTCGACCGCCGTCAAGACCGTCACCGACAACGGCTCGTCCGTGCACGTCACGTACGAGTCGCGTGACGGCGTGGCCGGCGAGATCACGGCCGGCAAGGTGCTCATGTCGGTCGGCTTCGCGCCGAACGTCTCGGGCTTCGGCCTCGAGAACACGGGCGTCCAGCTCACCGACCGCGGCGCGATCGAGATCGACGAGTTCATGCGCACGAACGTCGAGGGCATCTACGCGATCGGCGACGTCACCGCCAAGCTCCAGCTCGCGCACGTCGCCGAGGCTCAGGCCGTCGTCGCGGCCGAGACGATCGGCAAGGCCGAGACGATGCCGCTCGGCGACTACCGCATGATGCCGCGCGCCACCTTCTGCTCGCCGCAGGTCGCCAGCTTCGGCCTCACGGAGGAGCAGGCGCGCGCCGAGGGCCGCGAGATCAAGGTCGCGAAGTTCCCGTTCAGCGCGAACGGCAAGGCGAACGGCCTCGGCGAGCCCGTCGGCTTCGTCAAGCTCATCGCGGATGCCGAGCACCTCGAGCTCATCGGCGCCCACCTCATCGGCCCCGACGTCTCGGAGCTCCTCCCCGAGCTCACGCTCGCGCAGAAGTGGGACATCACGGCGCTCGAGGCGGCCCGCAACGTGCACACGCACCCGACCCTCTCGGAGACACTGCAGGAGGGCTTCCACGGCCTCCTCGGTCACTTCATCAACATGTAGGACTGAGCGCGCGCAGCGCGCCGCCTCCGGTCGTTGAGCGACGAGCGCCAGCGAGGAGACGAAACGACGTGAGCCGGCCCCGGGACGATCCCGGGGCCGGCTCACGTCATTTCGACTCGCTCCGCTCGCTCAATGACCGGGGTGGGTGGCGACGCCCTCAGTGCCCGAGTGCGCGAGCGAGCTTGGACGCGCTCGAGGCCGAACGCGCGCCCGCTGCGGTCGCCGCGCGTGCCACCGCGTCGAAGAACGCGTCGCGGTCGGCCGGGGCGGCCGGTCCGAGCTCGATCTCCCACTCGTGCCATTCGCGGTCGACCCCCGCGCGGAGGTCCGCCGTGCGCACGTGGTCGTCCACGAACTCCGCGACGACGCCGCCGTCGGCGTCGAGCAGCTCGTACGCCGTGCGGTCGTTGACGATGCGCGCGAGCGGGCGCAGGGGCCCGGTCGTCCAGGCGGCGATCTCCGCGGCGACCGCATCCGGGATCTCCTCGGTGTCGCCCAGCGGCCATCCGAGCTCCGTGCGCGCGCCGTCGACGAGCGGGCCCTTGATGTGCCAGCCCGCGTCGGGGCCGCCGGTGCGGCGCCGCAGCGCGACGCCGGCGCGCGCGAGCGCGAGGTCGTCGGTGTCGAGGTAGAGGGCGTCGAGATGCCGCTCCTCGCCCTCCGTGGCCGATGCGACGCCAGGGACGGCCGTCCAGTCGGGCAGGGGCGTTCCAGGGTCGACGTCGAACTTCCGCTCGACCTCGACGAAGCGCGTGGGCTCGGTCATGTCAGCGCGAACCGCCCTCGTCCTCGTCGTCCTGGCCGTCCTGGACGAGGCTGTCCTCCTCCTCGACGAAGAGGAACGCGACCTCGGTCGGGCCGTCGCCCTCCCCCGTGTGCTGAGCCGCGCCCGAGCGGTGGTAGACGACCTGCGTCTCCGAATACGGGACGATCAGCTGCTCGAGATCGGGGCTGTCCAGGGGCAGGACCTGTCCGTCGAGGGGTCCTCCGTGCAGTCGTGCGATGGCCATGCCCTCACGATAGCCGCGCCGTGACGTGCTCGCGCTCTTCGCGCTCGGCCTTGCGCGCGAGCTCGAGAGCGTCTACGGCGAGCCGGACGTCGCGCTCGGCCATCCGCACGCGCCGCTGGGCGAACGTCTCGGCGCCGAACCGGGCGCTCACCCGCGCCTCCTGCTCCTCGACACGGACGACGATGTACGTGCACGCGATGAGGATCACCTGCGCCGAGAGGTTGAACCACAGCAGCAGGGCGATGAGAGACCCGAACGACGCCAGGAACGGATTGCGGTCCGCCCCGCCGGCGAACAGACCGGACAGCTGCTGCAGGACGGTGAGGCCCGCGCCGCCCAGGAGCGCGCCCGTCCACAGCGCACGCGCCGGAGCACGGACGCCCGACAGCAGGCGGAAGAGCCAGGCGATGATCACCGCGTCCAGCGCGAACGTCGTGGCGACCGTCGCGACGCGCGTGAGGATCTCGGCCCATCCGCCGCCGGAGAGCCCCAGCCATCCGAGCACCGTCTCGATGAACGTCGAGCCGAGGAACGTGAGCACGGCCGCCGCGAGGAACAGCACGCCCACCGACACCGCGAAGAGCAGGTCGCGCAGCAGCAGCCACACGACGAGGACCTCCTCGTGGGCGGTGCCCGCGATCATCCGGATGGCCGTGCGCATGTTGCCGATCGCGCCGATCGCCGCCCAGACGAGGGCGAGCGCCGAGACGACACTCAGCCAGACGCTGCCGCCGAGCGCGGCGCCGAGGCTGTCGGCGTCGATGATGCCGTCGCCGCTGCCGGTGCGCACGAGACCCGGGATGGCCGCGCTCACGGCGTCGATGAGGGCCTGCCAGAGGTCGCTGCGCGCGTTGAGCCAGAGCGCCGCGACCGCGAAGCCGAGCGCGACGGCCGCGAACACCGAGAACAGCGCCCGGAAGGTCACGGCCGCTGCGAGCAGCCCGCCCTGGTGCTCGGTGAAGAGGAGCACGGCGCGCACGATGCGCACGCGCAGCATCCGGGCGATGGCCGAGCGCACCCATCTCTCGATCGACGACATGCCTGCCACGTTACCGAGCGCCGCCCAGCGCGAGCGCCCCGCCGCGCTCAGGCGACGAGCAGCCCCGCCCAGGCGCCGAGGATCATCCACGGGCCGAACGGGATCCGCGCATCGCGGTCGGCGCGCCGCGCGGCCAGGAGCGCGAGCGCCCAGGCGGCCCCGCCGACGAAGGCCGCCGCCGCGCCGACCGCGAGCACGGCCCATCCGTGCCACGCGAGGAAGACGCCCACGAGCGCCGCGAGCTTGACGTCACCGCCGCCCATCCCCTCGGGGTTCGCGACCCGCAGAGCGAGGTAGAAGGCGCCGAGCGCGAGTCCGCCGAGGACGGCACGGGCCAGGGGCGCCGCATCTCCGAGCGATGCGGCGTGCACGGCGACGACGGCGAGGAGAGCGGCCGTCGAGGGCAGGACGATCCGGTCGGGGAGCCGATGCTCATGGATGTCGACGCGCATGAGGACCACGCCGACGACGAGGAAGCCGCCGTACGCGACGGCGGCGAGGACCTCGGGCAGCGGCATCCCGTCAGGCTAGGGACGCCTGCGGGGGTGGCGCGGATGCCTGTGGAGAGTCACTCCCCCATGCGGTTGCGCATGCGCATCGCGCGCTCGGCCTCGCGCTTGTCCTGCCGCTCGCGGAGGGTCTGGCGCTTGTCGAACTCGCGCTTGCCCTTCGCGACGCCGATCTCGACCTTCGCGCGGCCGTCGAGGAAGTAGAGGCGCAGCGGCACGAGCGTGTACCCGCCCGCCGAGACCTGGTGGCTGAGCTTCACGATCTCGTCGCGGTGCAGGAGCAGCTTGCGGGTGCGCTTGGACGCGTGGTTCGTCCAGGTGCCCTGCGAGTACTCCGGGATGTGCACGGCGTCGAGCCATGCCTCGCCGCGATCGATGTACGCGTAGCCGTCGCTGAGGTTCGCGCGCCCCTGGCGCAGCGACTTCACCTCGGTTCCGGTGAGCACGAGGCCCGCCTCATAGGTCTTCTCGATGGTGTACTCGTGGCGGGCGCGACGATTCGTCGCCACCACCTTCTCACCCTGTTCCCGGGGCATGCGCTCACCTCCTCGCTCTCACGGCGCAGCCTTCCACCCTAGCAAGGGTCGGGCTATGCCCGGAGCCAGCGCCGGATCGCGAAGCCCGCCGACAGAGCCGCGAGCACGACGCCGACCACGACGAGCACCGGCACGACGGCCCACGCCTCGGCCATCCCCACCCACGGGATGGCGTACATCTCGTTCACGAGGTACCGCTCGACGCCGAAGTGCACGCCCGCGAGCACGGCCGCGCCGGCGAGGGCCGCGCCGATGAACGCCGCGAACACGCCCTCGAGGACGAACGGCGTCTGGATGAACCGGTTGGACGCGCCCACGAGGCGCATGATGCCGACCTCGCGGCGGCGGGCATAGGCCGAGAGGCGGATGGTCGTGGCGATGAGGAGCACGGCCGACACGAGCATGAGGGCCGCGATGCCGATCGCGATGTACGTCGCGATCGTGAGGGTCGCGAAGAGCGGATCGAGGTACTCGAGCTGGTCGGTGATCTCCTCGACGCCCTGGATGCCCGTGAACGCCTCGACGATGACGTCGGACTGGCTCGGGTCGACGAGGTTGACGTGGAACTCCGCGCTCGTCTGCTCGGCGGTGAGGAGGCTCGCGTAGTCCTCGCCGAGGTTCTCGACGATCGAGTCGAACGCCTCCTCGGGGCTGAGGTAGGTGTAGTCCTGGATGAGCGGCGACAGCGTCGGGCCCTCGAGCTCCTCCTGCACGGCGGCGATCTGCTCCTCCGACGCGGCGCCGTCGACGCACGTGTCGCCGGTCGACAGGGGCGAGCACATGTAGATGTCGACGAGCGCGCGGTCCTGGAAGTACGCGTTGGTCTTGGCGATCTGGGCCTGCATGAGCACGGCCGCGCCCACGAAGGTGAGCGAGACGAAGGTCACGAGGATGACCGAGACGACCATCGAGGCATTGCGGCGCAGGCCCTGCAGGGCCTCGCCGAGGACGAGTCCGAATCTCATGAGGTCGGCCCCACTTCGTCGTCGCGGGAGGTGAGCCCCAGGCGGTCGGCCATGCCGAGCGCGTCCACGTCGACGTCGACGCGCGGGATGGACGAGGTGCGGTTCGCGGCGTCCTCCGACTCCGGGTCGACGCCGGGTGCCGCGGATGTCTCGGCGGCGCGCTCGACGGGCGGGATGGCCGCGTCGGCGGGCTCGGACGGCTGCGCGGCGGGCGCCGGCATCGGCCGCACGGCGGGCGCGGGCGTCGGCTCGGCGGTGGTCTCCACGACCTCCTCGACGGCGTCGACTGCGCGCTGCGTGGCGCTCTCGGCCGTCTCGCCCGGGGTCTCGGACACCTCGCGCTGGACCTCGAGGACGGCGGTCAGGGCCGCGATCGCGGCCGCACCGCGCTCGGTCTCCGGCTGCAGCGTGCGGATGACAGAGGTGTCTCCGTAGCCGCCGTGGCGGTCGTCGCGGACGAGCTCGCCCTCGCGGAGCTCGATGACGCGGCGCCGCATCTGGTCGACGAAGGTCGCCTCGTGGGTGGCCATCACGACCGTCGTCCCGGTCGCGTTGACCTGCGCGAGAATGCGCATGATGTCGACGGACGTCGTCGGGTCGAGGTTGCCGGTGGGCTCGTCGGCGAGGAGCAGCTGCGGCCGGTTGACGAGCGCCCGGGCGATCGCGACGCGCTGCTGCTCGCCGCCGGACAGCTCGTGCGGCATGCGGCGGCCCATGTCGGCCAGGCCCACGCGCTCGAGCGCCTCGGGCACGGCCTCCTTGATGAAGGCGCGCGACCGTCCGATCACCTGGAGCGTGAACGCGACGTTCTGCGCGACGGTCTTCGACTGCAGGAGGCGGAAGTCCTGGAACACCGCCCCGATGTTGCGGCGGAAGTACGGCGTGCGCCGTGAGCTGAGGGTCTTCGTGTCGCGACCGAGCGCGACGACGCGGCCCGAGGACGGAAGGTCCTCGCGGAGGATGAGGCGGAGGCAGGACGACTTCCCCGAGCCGGAGGCTCCGACGAGGAAGACGAACTCGCCGCGCTGCACCTCGAAGTCGATGTCGCTGAGGGCCGGCTTCGCCGTGCCCTTGAAGCGCTTGGTGACGTGTTCGAACCGGATCATGGCGTACCGAGCCTAAGTCGCGACGCCCCGGGTACCCCGAGCGACACCCCCGCCCGACGCGTTGCCAGGCGGTTCGGAGGTGAGTGCCCTCCGAGGCGCGTGTGGTGTCATGGTGCTCTCCGACGAAAGGCCTCGCCGTGCCCCGCACCTCTCCCCTGCCGTCCGCCTCCGCGACGACGGACCTGCCCGCTCCCCGACTCGTCGTGAGCGACATGGACGGAACGCTCCTCGACGCGGCCGGCGAGGTTCCCGAGGCGTTCTGGCCGCTGCTCGGCCTCATGCGCGAGCGCGGCATCGTCTTCGCGCCGGCGAGCGGGCGGCAGTACGCCACGCTCGCCCGGCTCTTCGCGCGCGCCTCCGACGGCATGCCCTTCATCGCCGAGAACGGCGCCTATGTCGTGCGCGACGGCGTGGAGATCTCGTCGCTCGTCCTCGATCGGGCGTTCGTCGTCGAGGCGGTCCGGCTCCTGCGCTCCCTCGCGCCCGCCGGGCGCGACATCGGCGTCGTCCTCTGCGGAAAGCGCTCGGCGTACATCGAGCGCGTCAACGCGCCCTTCGTCGCCGAGGCGAGCCGGTACTACGCCGCGCTCGAGCGGGTGGACGACATCCTCGCCGCCGATGACGACGTCCTGAAGATCGCGGTGTACGACTTCGTCGACGCCGCCACCGGGACGGGCGCCGAACTCGACCGGCTGCGCGAGACGCACCAGGTCGTCGTCTCGGGACGGCACTGGATCGACGTCATGCCGCCCGCGGCGAACAAGGGCGCTGCGGTCGAGAGCCTGCAGCGCGAGCTCGGCGTGACGCGGGACGAGACGGTCGCCTTCGGCGACTACCTCAACGACCTCGAGATGCTCGACGCGTCGGGGCAGTCGTACGCGATGGCGAACGCCCACCCGGACATCCTCGCGCGCGCCCGCTTCACGGCGCCCGCGAGCGATGAGGAGGGCGTCGTGGCCGTGCTGCGCGGGCTCCTCGACGCGGAGCCCGCGCAGCAGGGCTGAGCGGAGGTCAGCCCTCCATGTCCTCGAGCTCTCGGCCCTTCGTCTCGCGCACCTTCCAGAGCACGAAGAAGAACGACAGCAGCGAGAAGAACGCGTAGAACCCGTACGCGAAGGTCAGGCTGATGTCGCTGAACACCGGGAAGGTCGTCGAGATGAAGAAGTTCGCGACCCACTGAGCCGCCGCGGCGACCGCGAGCGCGCTCGCGCGGATCCGGTTGGGGAACATCTCCCCGAGGAGCACCCACACGACGGGGCCCCAGGTCGCGCCGAAGCCGACGACGAACAGGTTCGCGGCGATGAGGGCGATGATCGACCACGGTGCCGCGAGCTCGGCGCTCGTCGTGCCGTCGGCCGCCGTGACGAGCTCGGCGAACGAGAACGCGAGGGCCATCGTCCCGAGCGAGAGGGTCATCAGCACCGAGCCGGACAGGAGAAGCGCGCGGCGGCCGACGCGGTCGACGAGGATGATCGCGACGATCGTGACCGCGATGTTCGTGATCGACGTGATGACCGACGTCGTGAGGGCGCTCGACTCGTCGAAGCCGACCGATCGCCACAGCGTCGTCGAGTAGTAGAAGATGACGTTGATCCCGACGAACTGCTGGAACACCGACAGGAGCAGTCCCACCCACACGATGGGCTTGAGACCGAGCACGGGCCCGGCGAGGTCGCGGAGCGATTCGCGCTTCTCGCTGTCGAGCGAGTCCCGGATCTGCTGGATCTTGAGGTTGACGTCGGGCTCGCCCGTGAAGTCGAGCAGCACCTGCGACGCGCGGTCGTAGTCGCCCTTGCGGACGAGGAAGCGCGGCGACTCAGGCAGACGCAGCGACATGACGCCGTACACGATCGCCGGGATCGCCTCGGCCATGAACATCCACCGCCACGCGTCGATGCCCCACCAGAGCACGGCGTTCGAGCCGCCCGCGATGCCGGCAAGCAGCGCGTTCGAGAGCAGAGCCGCGAAGATGCCGAGCACGATCGCGAGCTGCTGCAGCGAGCCGAGCCGGCCGCGGATCCGCGCGGGCGACACCTCCGCGATGTACGCGGGCGCGATGACCGAGGCCGCGCCGACGCCGAGACCGCCCACGACGCGCCACACGATGAGGTCGATCACGCCGAACGCGAGACCCGACCCGATCGCGGAGACGAGGAAGAGGATGGCCGCGACGAGCATGACGGGGACGCGCCCCCAGCGGTTGGCGATCGACCCGGCGAACCACGCGCCGGCCACGCAGCCGAGCAGCGCGGACGACACCGCGAAGCCCTTGAGCGCGGCCTCGAGCTCGAAGTCCGCCGCGAGCGCGTCGACGGCGCCGTTGATGACGGCGGTGTCGAATCCGAAGAGGAATCCTCCGAGCGCCGCGGCGATCGCGATGCCGATCACCCGGCCGCTGGTCCTCGTGTGCTGTCTCTCCATCAGAGTCCTCCTCGTTCTGCCTGCGGACGTTCGAGGCCTCGTGAGCCTCCCGTGCGTGCTCGCTCCGTGTCAAGGGCTCCCGCGTCGGAGGCCTCGAGGGCGAGGATCTCGGAGATGCCGGCCACGGCGTCCGCACGGTGCGCGATGACGATCGTCGTGAGCTCGGGGCGCGCCGCGACGCTGCGACGGATGGCCTCCTGGGTGATCGGGTCCTGATGGGATGTCGCCTCGTCGAGGATGAGGAGGCGCGGGCGCCGCGCGAGGGCGCGCGCGAGGCTCAGCCGCTGGCGCTGGCCGCCCGAGAGCGCGAGACCGTCCTCGCCGACGCGCGCGGCGAGACCGTCGGGGTGCGCGCGCACGTCGTCGGCGAGTGCCGCCTGCTCGAGCGCTCGCCACGCGTCATCCTCCGAGAGCCGCGGATGTCCGAGGCGCAGGTTCTCGAGGACCGTGCCGCTCACGAGCACGACCCGCTGCTCGACGAGCGCGACCGCGGCACGCAGCTCGGAGAGCGCGATGTCGCGGAGATCCACGCCGCCCAGCAGGATGCGCCCCGATCGGGGATCCCGTGCCCGGACGAGGAGCGACGCGAGCGTGGACTTGCCGCTTCCGCTCGGCCCCACGACGGCGAGGCTCCCGCCCGCCGGCACTGCGAACGACAGTGCATCGAGGACCGGAAGAGCGGCCTCCGAATATGCCGCGCTCACGTTCTCGCCCCGGACGTCGAGCGGGCCGTCCGGCAGCCTCACGGGTCGCTCGGGGTCGGCGACGCGCGGGCTGCGATCGAGCACGTCGAGGTAGCGCCGGGCCGCCGCGAGCGCGAGCGGGAGGCTGCGCGCGAACGCCTCGACCGCGGTGATGGCGGGCGCCGCGCCCACGACCGCGGCCGCGAGCACGACGTGCGCCGCCGGCTCGCCGCCCGCGAGCGCGAGCAGGGCGATGACGGCCGCGAACGGCCAGGCGGCGCCGATCGCCGTCCGTGCGCCGAGCGCGCGCCCCTCCGCTCGCAGGTGCGCCCCGACTCGCGCCCCGAGCGCATCGAGAGCGGCGAGGCGCCGCTCCTCGGCGCCGAGGGTCCGGATCTCGACCGCGGCGGCCGCGTCCTCCGCGACGTGCTGGGCGATCGCGGCGCGTTCGACGAGGAGCCCGCGCGCTGCGGAGGCTCCGCGCGCGCGGCCCACGAGCGGCGCGAGCACTCCTCCGATGATGAAGGCCGCGAGGACGACAGCTCCCTCGGCCGGTCCGACCGCGAAGCCCGCCGCGACCAGACCGCCGGGCACGATGACCGCCGCGAGCGCCGGAACGAGGGTGTGCGCGAAGAAGACCTCGACGCGGTCGATGTCGCGTGCGGCGATCGAGGTGAGCTCGCCCGACCCCTCCGCGATCTCGGCGGGCGCGAGCGGGACGACCGCGTCGTAGAACCGCAGCCGCATGTCGGCGATGAGATCGAACGCGGCACGATGGCCGAGGAACTGCTCGAGATACCGCAGCCCGCCCTTCGCGACGGCGAGGGCCACGAGCAGGACGACCAGCGGCAGGATGTCGACGGAGGCGCCTGCGGCGACGGACACGATGGCCCCTGCCGGCACGGCGAGCAGCGCGACGCCCGCGGCGAGCCCCGCGAGCCGCGCGAGCAGGGACGCGAGCAGCCAGGGCCAGGCCGGTGCGGCGATGCGAGCGAGCCGTGCGATCACGATGCCTCCTCCGCCGAGGTGGCGGCCGCGAGGTAGCCGCTCGACAGCGCGAGCTCGGCAGGAGCGCCCGCGGCGGTGGCTCTTCCGCCCTCGATCACCACGACGCGATCGGCGGCGTGCGCCTCGGGCAGACGGTGTGTGACGAGGAGGACGGCGCGTGTGCGCGCGAGGTCTCGGAGCGTCGCGAGGACCCGGTCGGCCGTGTCGCGGTCGAGGCTCGCCGTCGGCTCGTCGGCGACGAGCGCACCCCGGCCGCCGAGCAGGGCACGCGCGATCGCGATGCGCTGCGCCTGACCGCCCGAGACGCCTCGCGCGCCCTCGCCGACCCTCGTCTCGAGTCCGGCCGGCAGCTCGGCCTCCGGTGCCGCGAGACCTGCGGCGCGGAGCGCCGCGACCAGGTCGTCGTCGGACGCGCCGGGCGCGGCCAGAAGGAGGTTGTCGCGCACCGTGCCGGTCAGCAGCACGCTGCGCTGCGGGACGTAGGCGACCGCCGCGCGGAGGGCCTCGGCGGACGCCTCGCGCCCGTCGATGCGCAGTCCCGTCGCGGGCAGGAGCCCGGCGACCGCGAGCGCCAGCGACGACTTGCCGGATCCCGAGGGTCCGACGATCGCGGTGAGCCCGGGGGCGAGCTCGAGATCGACCTCGTCGACCACACGGACGCCGCCTCGATCGACGCGGATGCCGTCTCCGCGGATGCGGCCGCCCGGCGCGACGGCCGGCGTTGCGGATGCGGGCGACGGAGCGGACGCGATGGCGGCGCGCACGCGCTCGGCCGCGGCGCGTCCGGCGAGCCCGACGTAGAACGAGCGGCCGAGGCGGTCGACCGGCTCGCGCAGAGGCACGGTCAGGAGGAGCAGGGCGAATGCGGCCCCCGGCGAGACGGAGCCGTCCGCGACGCCGGACACCGCGAGCGCGCCGACGAGCGACAGCATCACGACCCCGAAGATCGCATCGGTGACGAGCAGCACGACCTGATTGCGCCGGAGAAGGCGCATGGCCTCCACGCGCATCCTCTCGGCCTGGGCGGCGAGCTGCGCGCGGCGCTGCCCCTCGGCACCCAGCAGGCGGATCGTGCCGAGAGCGCGCAGCGTCTCGAGGAAGGACGCGGCCAGACGCGCGGAGATCATTCGGAAGCGGCCGGACCCCGCGCGGAAGCGCGACAGGAACCAGGCGATCACGGGCGGGATCGCCGCCGCGCAGACCGCGATCGGCAGCGCGATGCCGGTCGAGACGAGCACCGCGATCGCGACGATCACGACCACGGGCACGGTGAACGCGGCGATGAGCGGCCCGAGGAAGACGCTGCGGTAGTGCGCGGCCCGCTCGACGTCGTCGGTCGCGCGCGCGACGCGGTCGCCCGACGGCGTGCCGTCATCGAGCGGCGCCGTCAGCTGCGCCGCGACGACGGCGCGACGCCAGGCGCGCTCCTCACCGGCCTGCGCGAGCGGAGGAAGGAGCGCCTCGACTCCTGCGAGAAGCGCCGCGGCCGCCGTGGCGGCGAGCGCGATGCCGAGTGCGGGGGCGGCGCTCGCGCCCTGGAGGAGCGCGTCGACGCCCGCGCCCGCGGCGAGCGCGGCCCCCGTGAGGGCGACCGCTCTCAGGACCCCGAGCGCGACCACGGCCCAGCCGGCGGGCGGGACGTCCGCGAGCACGCCGAGCGGGCGCCGAGGGGTGGTGCGCATGGGAGATGAGGCCTTCGGGGTCGAGGGACTCGATCCATCCTAGGAAACGCGGGAGAGGAGGGGCGCATCGCGCCCTCCTCTCCCGCGTGGTCCGAGCTCAGTCGACGAGCACCGCGACCGTCCGCGCCGGGATCTCGATGGTCGCCGTGTCCGCGCTCCAGGAGGTCTCCTGGACGACCGGGTCGGAGCCGTCGGCCTGCGCGGGCGTGAGCGCAAGGGCGCGTCCCTCGAGCCCCGCGAGCGATTGCGTGACCGGCTCATCCGAGGCGTTGAAGAACACGAGCGCGCCGTCGAGCTCGGGGTCGGCGTCGGCGCCGCGCAGATCGTCGATCCACATCGCGATCGTGCCCGGCGCGTCGGTCGCGGGGAACGACACCTTCTCGTGGATGAGCTCCGACGAGCCGAGCGTGAGCAGGCCCACCTCCGAGCGCACCTCGAGCAGGTCGAGCGCCGCGGCCTCGGCCGTCGCGATGTCGTCGGCCGTCGGCTTCAGCGCAGGGTCCTCGAGGAGGGGCGCCATGATGCTCCACTTGCCGCCGTTGTCGGCCTCGGGAGGCAGACCCGACCCGAAGGTGGACTCCTGCCCCGACCAGTCGATCCGGTTGAACCAGTCGCCCGAGTCGTAGCTGTTGCGGTCGAGCGACTTCGAGCGGAGCAGTTCGGTGCCCGCGTGCCAGAACGACACCGCCTGCGACAGCGTGGCGGTCGCGAGGGACAGCGTGTTCATGCGCACGCGCTCGGCCATCGGGGTGTCGGCCGGGAGCTTGAACACCGAGAGGTCGTAGAGTGTCTCGTTGTCGTGCGCATCGACGTAGTTCACGACCTCGGATGGCTCGTCGGCGTAGCCGGCGGGCGCGCCGCGATAGTCGATCTCGTCGCCCCGGCGGATCTCGCCGTCCGACGTGAGCAGCTCGTAGTCGCGGAGGTTGCCCGCGAGGCCGAGCTTCACGAGGTCGGTCTCGTGGCCGAGGTCTGCGAGCGCCTGCTCGTCGGTGCCGTTGATCGGGTCGCCGTTCGGGTCGGTGCCGAGGCCCGTGCCGAAGCCCTGGCGGAACGTCGACGATCCGTCGACCGGGCTGCCGCCGTGCACGGCGTCGCGGAGCCGGTCGTTGAACGTGCCGATCCCGGTGCCGCCGAGCTGGCCCTGCTTCGCCTGGGTGAAGAGCCGGTTCCCCGCGACCTCGCCGAAGTCCCAGCCCTCGCCGTAGAGGTAGATGGACGATCCGTCGACGCCGTCGCGGCGCAGGGTGAGCTCGTCGAGCGCCGCGCGGATGGCGGTCATGTTCTCGACGGAGTGGTGGCCCATGAGGTCGAAGCGGAATCCGTCGACGTGGTAGTCCCGCGCCCAGGTCACCACCGAGTCGACCATGAGCTTCTGCGCCGCGGCGTGCTCGGTCGCGACGTTCTGGCAGCACGTCGACGTCTCCACATCTCCCGCGGCGTCGAGGCGGTGGTAGTAGCCGGGCACGACGCGGTCGAGCACCGAGCGCTCCCCCTGACCGGACTCCGCGGTGTGGTTGAACACCTCGTCGAGCACCACCTCGAGCCCCATGCCGTGCAGCGCTCCCACCATCGAGCGGAACTCCGCGACGCGAGCCCCTCCGTGGGCGTCGACCGCGTAGGAGCCCTCGGGCACCGAGTAGTGGTACGGGTCGTACCCCCAGTTGAAGCCGTCCTGAGCGGCGACCGCCGACACGCACTCCTGCTGGTCGGGCGACGCCGGCCCCATGGAGGCGAGGTCGCAGTCGGGCTCGAGCTGCGCGGCCCGGTCCTCCTCGATCGTGGCGATGTCGAAGGACGGCAGGAGGTGCACGGTCGTGATGCCGGCGTCGGCGAGCTGACGCAGCTGCCGCGTGCCGTCGCTGTCCCGCGTGAACGCGCGGTACGTGCCCCGCTCCTCCGCGGGCACGGACTCATCCGTGATCGAGAAGTCGCGGATGTGCAGCTCGTAGATCGCACGGTCCACGTCCTGCTCGACCTCGGGCGCCTTCGCCTTCGTCCACTGCTTCGGCTGCCAGGCCCTGTCGTCGAGATCGATCGCGACCGAGCGCTCGGAGTTCGGCGTGAGCGCGACGGAGTACGGGTCCGTGACGACGTTCGTCTCGATGGCGCCCGTCGTCGGCGCGAAGACGGTCACCTCCCAGGCGAACTCATCGCCCTTGAGATCCTTCTTCCCGCGGACCTCCCACACTCCGGAGGCCTCGTCGTAGCGCGCCTCGTGGCGGAGCGGATCGCCGTCGGCGCCCTCGTCCCACGTCAGCAGGGTCGCCGACTGCGCCGTGGGGGCCCACAGGCGGAAGGTCGGCTTGCTCCCCTGGAACGTGACGCCGAGCTCGACCCGCTCGAGCGCGTCCGCGTAGAGCGCGTCGAGCAGCCCGGGGATCTGGACGCCGGTGTAGCCCGTGATGACGCCGTCTCCGCCGCGCTGCGCGACGGCCAGCTCGCCGCGCGCGAGGTCCGCGGCGTCCTGCCCTTCGACCCGGAGCGCGATCCCGTCCGCGAGCGCCGGGAAGCGCTCGCGCTGCTCCTCGGTGAGGCCGCCGTCGACGACCGTCAGAGCGATGGGGTCGGCGCCTTCGACGGCGCCGTCGACGAGCTCGAGGCTCGCGTTTGGCGAGGCGTAGAGCTCATACGACGCCCCGTCGGGCTGCCCGAGGTCGGCGGGCCAGACGAGCGTCTCCTCATCGATCCAGTGCGCGCGCTGCTCCCCCGTCCCGGCGAGCGGCGGCTCGGCGGCGGCGATCTCGAGCCGGTGGTCGGCGATCGAGTAGCGGAAGGTCACGGGCGTGCCGTCGGCCACGCTGAAGGAGTAGTTCGCTCCGTCGCGCACGCCGTCGACGCCGTAGTTCTCGTCCCAGCTGCGCCCGTGCGCGACCTTGGCCTCGTAGCCGCCGTCGGGGATGGCGTCGGTCGTGAGCTCGTACACCCCGTCGCGATCGCCGTCGGAGAGCAGTGAGCCGAGGCAGTCGGGGGCCCAGTCGCCCGCGCACCCGAGCTCGCTCTGGAAGCTCCCTGGCACCGTCACGATGGGGCCCTCCGCCGTCGACTGCACCACGTTCGAGCGCGGGTCGAAGAGGAACGTGATCGGGCCGCCGTCGTGCGAGAACGAGAAGTTCGCGCCGTCCTGAACGCCGCCCTGGCCGTAGTTCACGGTCCAGCTGCCGTTCAGCGCCACCTTGTACTCGTAGTCGCCCGCGGGCAGGTCGAACGTGCCGGCGTAGACACCGCCCGCCTGCAGCTCGAGCTTCGCCGCCTCGCACGCCGGGTCCCAGTCCCCCGCGCAGCCGAGCTCGGAGTTGTGGCTTCCAGGCACCGTGACGAGCTCGATCGGCGTCTCCGGCTCCTCCCTCTCGACGAGGTCGACCGCATTGCCGGCCGATGCGTAGGTCGAGGCCGCCGAGCGGTTGCCCGCGGCATCGGTCACCACGGCGCGGTACTCGACGAGCGTTCCCGCTGGCAGCTCCGAGACGTCGTGGAACACGCGCGGCTCGGTGTCCTCGGCGGTGCCGAGCGCGTGCCAGGCATCCTCTCCGACGGTGCGCCACGAGAAGCTCGTCTCGATCCATCCGTCGCCCTCGACCTCCGCCGAGACCGGTGCGAGGCCCTCGAGGCCTGCGCCGGGTGTCGGGGCCGCGATCTGCACGGCGGGCGCGGCGTCGCCCGCCGACACCGTGGCGTCGGCGCGGTAGACGACCGCGCCGAGTGCGGGGACGGTGACCGCTGCGGTGCCGGACGCGTCGCTCGCGATGGGCGCGTCCGCGCCGTACACGGGAGCGTAGGACACATCCGAGGTGAGCGTGGTGAGCTCGACCGTGCGCGCCTCTTCGGCGTTGTTGAGGGCGACGACGTACTCGACCTTCTCATCGCGATCGACGCGCGAGAAGGCGTACACGCCCGCGCCGTTCTCGGCGTAGAGCTCGATCTGGGCGCCGGTCGACAGCGCGGGGTGCGCCTCGCGCAGCGCGGCGAGCTCGGCGATGTGCGTGTAGAGCGGCGCCGACGTGTCGTAGCGGTCGACCGATCCCGCGGTCTCCCCCGTCACGAGGGGCTGCTCGACGTACTCCGCGACCTGCGAGGCGAAGAGCGTCTGGCGTGCGCCCTTGTCGCCGCCCGTGCCCGCGAAGCCCTGCTCGTCGCCGTAGTAGACGACCGGCTGCCCGCGCGTGAGGAACAGCAGCTCGTGTGCGAGCTCATCCCGTTCGAGGGCCTCGCCCGTGTTCTGGAGGAGGTAGCCGATGCGCCCCATGTCGTGGTTCCCGAGGAACGTCGGGAGCGCCGTCGCCGACGAGTCGGGCGTCGTGTAGCGGTCGTCGCCGTCGAAGAGGCCCTGGAGGCCCTTCGCGGAGTTGCCCGCCGCGAAGCCCGCCGCCGAGGACTGGAAGGCGAAGTCGAGGACCGAGTTCATGTCGGTGTCGCGCACGTACGGCGCGAGCTTGACCGGGTCGGCGTCGTAGACCTCGCCGAACATGAAGAAGTCGTCCTTGCCCTGCGCGTGCGCGTAGTCGAGGACCTCCTTCGTCCAGGTCTCCCAGAACGGGAAGTCGACGTGCTTGACGGTGTCGATGCGGAAGCCGTCGATGCCGAGGTCGACCCAGTCGCGGTACACCTCGACGAAGCCGTTCACGACGGTCGGGTGCTCGGTCATGAGGTCGTCGAGGCCGTCGAAGTCGCCGTAGGTCACCGACTCCCCCGACCAGGTCGAGTTGCCGCGGTTGTGGTACAGCGTCGGGTCGTTGAGCCACGCGGGAGTCTTGGCCTCGGGGTCGCTCGTCACGGGCGTGTACGGGAACGAGGTCTCCGCGTCGAGAGCCGGGAACGATCCCGTTCCGGAGTAGTCCGCCGGATCGAAGGCGCTGCCGTCCGCGTCGCGATACGGGCTCGTCGCCTGGTCGATGTACCCGTACTGGCCCTCGGCGTAGTCGATGACGTCGGCGGTGTGGTTCGTGATGATGTCGAAGTACACCTTGATGCCGCGCGCGTGGGCGTCCGCGATGAGCGCCTCGAGCTCGGCGTTCGTGCCGAGGTGCGGATCGATGCGGGTGAAGTCGGTGACCCAGTACCCGTGGTACCCGGCGCTCGCATTCGCGCCCTCGCCCTGCACGGGCTTGTTGGCGAAGCTCGGCGTCAGCCAGATCGCCGTCGTGCCCAGACCCTCGATGTAGTCGAGGCTGTCGCGCAGGCCCGCGATGTCGCCGCCCTGGTAGAACCCGCGGTCGGTCGGATCGAAGCCGTGCGCGAGCCGGTCGCCCTCGATGCCGCCCGTGTCGTTCGCGGGGTCGCCATTGGCGAACCGGTCGGTCATCACGAAGTAGAACCGCTCGTCGGAGCCGGGCTGCCGCACGGGCGCCGCGACGAGCGCGTCGTCCTCCGCGGTGTACCCGCCCGTGAGATCCACGACCTCGACGCCGACGCGCTTGAGGTTGTCGTCGAAGACGAACCGCAGCGTCGCAGGCCCCGCGACGGCGAGCGGGATGTCGTCGGCTCCCCCGTCGAGCCCGTACGCCTCGTCCCATGTGTCGTTCAGCGCGACCTTGTAGTGGTAGCTGCCCGCCGGCACCTCGAATTCGGCGGCGTACACGCCCTCGACGTCGGTCGGCGCGAGCTCGGTCTCCGAGCAGTCGGGCAGCCAGTCGTCGGCGCAGCCGAGCTCGCTCTGCAGGCTGCCCACGAGCGCAGGCGACCGATCGGCGGCGCTCGCGGACACGGCGGAGCCGACCGTGCCCGAGAGCGCGAGGGCGGGGATGGTCATGAGGGCAAGCGCGCGACGTCGCGCAGCGGTCGTCTTCGACACGTCTTCTCCGGGGGTGCTCGGGTGATGACGCCAGGCGTCCCGCCGAAGGTAGCAACCCCGGCGGCGATTCTGCAAGCGCTTGCAGCGAGAAACATGAAGCGTCACCGCCAACTCAGCCCCTTCCGCGCAAGCGCTTGCAGGGTGGGATGTGCGGGATGCCGCGATCGGGCACACTGGAGGGATGGCGGAGGACCCCCGAGCGCTGCGCAGCCGCAGGCGGCTGCAGGAGGCGCTGCACGACCTGCTCACGCGCGAGGCACTGACCGACATCGGCGTCGCCGAGCTGTGCCGCGCGGCCGGTGTGCACCGGACGACGTTCTACGGGCACTACACGAACGTGGGCGACGTCGCGTCCGACATGCACGCGAGCTGGCTCGACGCCGCCGCCGAGATCTCCGTGCAGCCGGGAGACTCGCTCGACGACCTCGCCGCGCGGTACGAGGAGGCGACCACGGCCGTCCTGCGCGGCATCACCGAGGAGCGCCCCGCCCTGCGCGCGCTCCTCGCCTCGGAGTTCTCCCTCGACTTCCGCCGACGGCTGCAGGCCCTCTTCGACGAGCGCTGCGCCACGGCGCTGTCGCGGTTCCGCGAACGCGGCTTCGATGTGGTCTTCGACGACGCGGTCGCTGCCGCGTATGTCGCAGGCGGGTTCGTGGGCGCCGCCCTGCGCTGGGCGACGAGCGACGACGCCGACGAGGAGTCGTACACGCGCGCGATCTTCCAGCACCTTCCCGCATGGTGGCCCCGCCCGGCCTGACGCTGCACGGCACCGCGCTAACCTCGGACGGATGAGGCACAGGCGCGGGCGGATCGTCGTGGTGGAGTCCCTGGCCGAGTTCGACGCCCGGCTCGCGCAGGGCGCGCGGAGCCTGCGCGGATGGCGCCTGCTCGGCCTCGACCTCCGCGAGCGGTCCGGGCAGCTCGCGGACTGCGACACGTCGCGCGCGACCTTCGCGGGATGCGCGCTCGCCCCGGGGGACGCCGAGCTCCACGCCGGTCGGGGCGCGCTCGTGCTCCCCGACGTCGCCTTCGCCCCCGTCGACCCTCATCGCGACGCGCTCTACACGGCCGACGAGCTCTACGACGCGCCGGCGTGGGGCGCATCCCTCGACGGACGCGCGTACGCCTGGTCGCAGGAAGCGCGCGACCCCGACGCCGTCCTCGCCCGCGTGCTGCACGACGCGGGGGTCGACGCGGCGCTCGAGCGCTGGGTCGCGGGGCGGCACCTCGTCGGCGTGATGGGCGGCCACGCCCTCCGGCGCGGCGAGCCCGACTACCGCGACGCCGCGCGCCTGGGGCGCCTCCTCGCGGCGCAGCGCCCCGACGGGCGCCTCGTCGTCGCGACCGGAGGGGGTCCCGGCGCGATGGAGGCCGCGAATCTGGGCGCGCGCTTCGCCGATCTCCCCGAGGACGCGCTCGATGCGGCGCTCGCGACCCTCGCCGTGCATCCGTCCTTCCATCCGTCGGTCGACAGATGGGCCTCATCGGCGCGCGCCGTCCTCGCCGACCTCGCGTCGCCCGTCGACACGCTCGGCGTGCCCACCTGGCACTACGGGCACGAGCCGCCGAACCTCTTCGCGACGGCCATCGCGAAGTACTTCCGGAACGCGCTGCGCGAGTCGATCCTCCTGCAGCTGTGCGACCGCGGCATCGTCTTCCTGCCCGGCGCCGGCGGAACTGTGCAGGAGATCTTCCAGGACGCGTGCGAGAACTACTACGCAACACCGGAGACGGTGGGCGAGATGGTGCTCGTCGGCCGGCGGCACTGGACGGAGACGTACCCCGCCTGGCCGCTCCTGCGCGCTCTCGCGGAGGGGCGGTCCATGGCGGGGCACGTGCACCTCGTGGACGACGTCGACGAGGCGGCAGCGCTCATCGCGGCGCGCGGCTGACGGCTACTCGGTCCGCTCGGGGTCCCGCAGCACGCGGGTGAGCACGGGGCGGGTCGCGCGCAGGGCGAGCCACACGAGCAGGATGCCGAGCGCGAAGCACGCGACCATGACGAGGATCGAGATGGGCGCGAGGATGAGCGACATGCCGAGGAGCGGGAAGACGAGCGCGCCCCCGGCGAGCGCCGAGACGATGACCGTGAAGAGCAGCGGACCCATCGTCGCGCGCGTGCGCGCGGCCTCCATCGTCGCCCGCGGCATGCCGATGCGATCGAGCGCGACGTAGAGCCCGCGCCGGTCGAGGATGGCCGCCGCCTGATTGACGCCCACCGAGCACGCGACCATGAGGAACGAGACGACGAGCGTGATGAGGATGCCCGTGCGCACGTCGACCATGAGGTAGGCCTCCGCTCCCTCGCCTGCCGGGGCCGCTTCTGCGAAGGCCATGCCCGAGCCGCCGACCACCGCGACGAACGTCGTCATGGCCATCCCGCCGACCTGCCGCCATGCGGCCTTGGGGGATTCGAGGACGGCGCGCGCCGCGATGAGCCGCTCGGGGGTCGTCGCGCGCTTCACGCGGAGCCGCGCGTGCACGCCGATCGCCCACGGCCCGATGAGCCCGAGCACCCCCACGCCCGCGGCGAAGCAGCCGCCGACCGCGATGACGACGGCGGCGTATCCCGGCAGCGCGCCCAGGGCGCTGAGCACCGCATACGCACCCGCGACGACCGCGACGGCGATGACCGCCCGCAGCCAGTGCAGCCGCGGCGCCTCCTGCCTCGTCCGCACACCCAGCGGCGAGATGTTGACGCGGCGCAGCCCGAGCCCCGCGCTGAGGGCGGCGACCGCGCCGACCGCGGCGACGACGCCGAGAAGCGGCCCGGGTCCGACCCAGAGCGATGCCGCGCCGATCGGCCGTCCGAGGAACGGGATGAGGCCGACGAACGGCATGAGCCCGAGGTAGAGCACGATGCCGACGAGCGCCCCGGCCACGGCGACCGCCGTCGACTCGAGCACGGTCATGATCGTGACGAGGCGGGGCGTCGCCCCGAGGAGGCGGAGCGTCGCGAGCCGGTCGTCGCGACGGCGCGCCGAGAGCCGGGCAGCAGCGCCGCCGAGAGCCATGAGCGGCACCGCGAGGATCGCGAGCGCCACGATGCTCAGCACCTGGTAGAGCGGGACGATGCCGGCGTCGTCGACCGGCCAGGCCCAGAACATGAGCACACCCCCGAGCACGGTGAGGAGGAGAGCGGTCGTCACGGCGAACGCGACGGCGGGCAGCGCGAGCGCGGCCGCGCTCTGCGCGCTCGGTCGCGAGAGGTGCCAGGTCAGGCGCAGCACCGGAGCACGGCCGCTCCCCTGCCCGAGCGGCGCGGGAGGCGCCGTGCGCTCGGCCGCCAGCGCGGTCATCGCGCCACCGCCGTCGTCCGCTCGCCCTGGACGATCCGTCCGTCGCTCAGGCGGATGGTCCGCGTGCAGCGCGCCGCGACCTGCGGATCGTGCGTGACCACGACGAGCGCGTGCCCCTGACGCAGGGTCGCGTCGAGCAGGGCGGTCATCACGTCGGCCGACGTGGCCGAGTCGAGCGCGCCGGTCGGCTCGTCGGCGAACACGACGCGCGCTCCGGTCGCCTGGGAGCGCGCGATCGCGACGCGCTGGGCCTGGCCGCCGGAGAGCTGGCCGATGCGACGGTCCTCCATGCCGGCGAGGCCCAGCGCCGCGAGCCACTGCCCGGCGTGCGCCTGCGCCGCCTCCCGCGGATGGCCGGCGAGCATGAGCGGGAGCGCGACGTTCTCGACGGCCGTGAGCTCAGGCAGGAGGAGGCCCTGCTGGAACACGAAGCCGAGCTCCTCTCGACGCAGCTTCGAGCGCTCGGACTCGCGCAGGTCGTTCACGAGCCTGGCGCCCGTGCGTGTCTGGAGCGTCACCGTCCCGGCATCGGGGGTGATGATGCCCGCGAGCACGTGCAGCAGGGTGGTCTTGCCCGACCCCGAGGCGCCCATGATCGCGACGGCCTCGCCCGGGCGCACGTCGATGTCGACGCCCGCGAGCGCGTAGGTCGGCCCGTAGGCCTTCGTCAGGCCGCGTCCGCTGAGCAGCGGGGCGGACGGGGCATGGGCGGAGGCATCGGGTCGAGGGTCTGGAGTGTGCATGCCTCCATGACATCGGATGGCCTCCCGCTGCGTCGTCCGCCGGGCGGCCCCATCCGGTCATCCTCGCGATGTATCCCGTCTCGGTCGCGGAGGGGAGCCGCCCCGCCGGAGGCTCCCCTCCGACCCGTCACCGACGTGCGACGTCGAGGTCGAGGCCGCTGCGCTCCGCGACGTCCTCCCAGGCGAGGAACTTGAAGTTCGTGCTCGCCTCGTCGGAGCCCTCCGGCGTGTTGTCGCCGTCCTGCACGACGAGCAGTCCCCCGTCGAACCCGGGCAGGCTCGCGCTCACCGCGTCCGCGCCGCGTCGCTGTGCTGCGTGCCGTCGACCGCGCCGTCGCCGATCGCGAAGGAGCCGACGTAGTCGTTCCCGCCCTGCAGCTCGTAGACGGCGAAGGTGTCGTCGCCCTGGCTCGAGGCGAGGAGGTAGCCCTTCTTCCCCTTCGTGCGGTAGATCGTGAGCCCCTCGATGTCGGTGCGCAGCGCATCGCCGCCGAAGCCGGGGTTCTCCCCCGCGACGCACTCGTCGGTCTCCCGGTCGTACACGGCGGGCTGGCCGAACTCGACCGCGGTGTCGACGAGCTCGGGCTCTCCGGTGAGGTCGGCATCGACCTTCCAGATGCCCACGAGCTCCTGGCCGAGGTAGGCCGTCCCTGTCCGCTCATCCACGACCATCCCCTCGACCTGCGCGTACTCGCCGGGGTCGTCGCACGTCGTCCAGGTGGAGCCGTCGGGCAGCGTGAACGCGGCCGGCAGGGCGAGCTCGCGGATGCGCTCCCACCCGACGGTGCCGTCCTCGCGCGCCTTCAGCTCGAGGAGGGCCACCTCCGTCTCGGAGTTGCGGCTGACGAGCGCGTACGCGCCGTCGTCGTCCTGCCACGTCGTGAGGCCGTACGCGGTGTGCTCGCCGTCGATCTCCTCCTGAGAGGCGCTGAAGATCCAGCCGGCGTCGGGGTCGGTGACCTCGGTCAGCTCGCCGTCGTCGATGACGAAGATGCCCAAGTCGTCCATGCCCTTGTCGGACGCGACCGCGAGGTCGACCTCGTCGCCGTCGAGCTCGAAGTCCTCGACGATGTCGACGTTGTTGTAGCGGCCGGGCGCGTGGTCGTCGCCGGGTGCCGGCTTCGGGGCGATGTGCTGGAGCTCCTCGCCGTCGAGCTCGTACACGTAGATGCCGGCCTCCTTCGCGGTCGCGATGACCACGCTGTCCTCTGGGTCGTCCTCGTCGATCCAGATCGCGGGGTCATCGGCGTCGGCGTCGTCCTCGTCCCACAGCGCGGGGGTCTCGAGCACGGCCGTGAGCTCATCGGGCTCGTCGTGGTGAGGGCGCGCCTGCGCGGCGGAGGCGCCGACGAGCACGGCGGCCGTGCCGATCGCGGTGACGGTGAGCAGTCGGGGCAGCAAGGTCTCTCCTCGGTTCGGGGAACGGTGACGCTCGATCGTTCTCCCCGGCCGTGAACGCGACATGAACGGCGCTGACACGACGACCGGCGTTGACGGCGCCGCCGCGGGTGCCTAGCGTCAGTCGCAGGCGGCCCCGAGGAGGCAGGCGCATGGGAGTGGTGTTCTCGAGCTTCACGACGTCTCTCGACGGATTCATCGCCGACGAGCACGGCCGGGTCGGCGCGCTCTTCGACTGGTACGAGAACGGCGACGTCGAGGTGCCGCTGCGCGGCTACGGCCTCGTGTTCCACATGTCGCAGGCGAGCGCCGACTACTGGCGGCAGAACGACACCGAGGGCGCGTTCGTGGCCGGACGCGGGATCTTCGACGACGCGCGGGGCTGGGGCGGGAGGCCGCCCGGCGACTCGCCGACCGTCGTGGTCACGCATCGACCGCCTCCGGAAGGCTGGCCGCCCGTGCCGGACGCGCCCTTCACCTTCGTCGGCGACCTCGACGAGGGACTGCGGATCGCGCGCGAGCTCGCCGGCGACGGCGACATCAACGTCGCGGGCGCCGACATCGTGCGCCAGTGCCTCGACCGCGGCGTCCTCGAGGAGATCCGCATCGACCTCGCGCCCGTGCTGCTGCACGCCGGCACGCGGTACCTCGACGGGATCGCCCGCCGGGACATCGAGCTCACGCAGCTCCAGGTCGTCGAGGGCACGGGCGTGACCCACATCCGGTACGCCGTCGCGTACCGCGACGCCGCGGACGCGCGCTGATCCCGCGGAGCTCAGCCCTCCAGCAGGTCGACCGCGGTGTCGAGCGTGCGCGCCGCCGCCTGCGCGTCGACCCGCACGGTGGCGAGCGCCGCGACGACGAGCCCCGTGAGCGCTTCCGCGAGTCGCAGCCGCTCGCCCTCCGACCGCTCCGGATGCCGTGCCGCGACGCCTGCGGCGAGCGCGTCGCGCAGCTCGGCACGGTAGGCCGCGACCGTCTCGGCGACCGCGTGGTCGTCGCCGATCGGCGCCGACGCGGCGTTGATGAGGAGGCACCCGCTCGTGGCCGGGAGCGTGCGCGCCCGCGCGAGCGCATCGCGCAGGCCCACGAGGTAGTCGCGTGCCGCGGTCACCGCCACGTCCGCGCCCTGCAGCGGCCGCAGGCGCGGGCGCACGACCTCGTCGAGGTAGCTCTCGACGGCGGCGTCGAAGAGACCGCGCTTGGATCCGAACGCGTGATAGAGGCTCGACCGCCGCAGCCCCGTCGCCTCCTCGAGCGCCGGCACCGACGCGCCCTCATAGCCCTCGTGCCAGAACACGCCGCGCGCCGCGCGCACGACCTCCGCGCGGTCGAAGCTCGGAATCCGCCCCATGTCCGCTCCCGTCACCCGTTCCCCGGACTATATTGTAACGGTCATTACAGAAAGGTCGATCATGATCGTCGCAGGTCTCGTGCTCGCCGCCGTCGCGGCACTCGTCCACGTCTACATCTTCTTCCTCGAGTCGATCGCCTGGACAAGCCCGCGCGCCCTCAGGACGTTCGGCCAGACGCGCGAGGCGGCCGAGGCGCAGAGGGAGCTCGCCTTCAACCAGGGCTTCTACAACCTGTTCCTCGCGATCGTCGCGGCACTCGGCGTCGTGCTGTTCGCCACGGGCGCGGCCGTCGTCGGGGCGACCCTCGTCTTCACCGGAGTGGGCTCGATGCTGGCCGCGAGCCTCGTGCTCCTGATCTCGAGCCCCGACAAGGCCGCGGCCGCGCTGAAGCAGGGCCTGGTCCCTGCCCTGTCTGTGATCGCGCTCGCGATCGGCCTCGCCCTGTGATCGACGCACCCCGCGAAACCGCAGCGAAGGAGAGAACCCGGCCCATGCCATCCGCCGTCAGCACTCAGATCCAGCTCGTGTCCCGCCCTCAGGGCTGGCCGACCCACGAGGACTTCCGCACGGTCCAGGTGACCTACGGCGACCTCGCTCCCGGGGAGGTCCGTGTGGAGAACGCGTTCGTCTCCGTGGACCCGTACATGCGCGGGCGCATGAACGACGCGCGCAGCTACGTCGCGCCGTACGCGCTCGGCGAGACCATGGAGGGCGGAGCGGTCGGACGGGTCGTGGCGTCGGCGTCGGACGACGTGCCGGTGGGCAGCGTCGTCGTGCACCAGCTCGGATGGCGCGACATCGCGCAGGCTGACGCGTCGGCGTTCCGAGTCGTCCCCGACCTGCCCGGCGTGCCCCTCTCGCTGCGGCTCCACATCCTCGGGATGACCGGGCTCACGGCGTACGTCGGGCTCACCCGCATCGCGGAGATGAAGGAGGGCGACACGGTCTTCATCTCGGGCGCGGCCGGAGCCGTGGGCACGGCCGCGGGCCAGATCGCGCGGCTCCTCGGCGCGAAGCGCGTGATCGGCTCGGCGGGCTCGCCCGAGAAGGTCGCCCTGATCACCGAGAAGTACGGCTACGACGCGGCGGTGGACTACAAGGTCGCCCCCATCCGTCAGCAGCTGGCCGACGTCGCGCCCGAGGGCATCGACGTCTACTTCGACAACGTGGGCGGCGACCACCTCGAGGCCGCCCTCGACGCCTTCAACGACGGCGGCCGCGCGGCCCTGTGCGGGGCGATCGCCACGTACAACGCCGACGGCCCCGTGCCGGGCCCCGACAACCTGTCGAACCTCGTCACGCGCGGTCTGCGCCTCGAGGGCTTCACGGTCGGCAAGCATCTGTCGGCGGCGCCGGAGTTCCAGGAGCGGATGGGCGGCTGGCTCGCGGAGGGACGCATCGCCTACGACGAGACGATCGTCGACGGCATCGACCACGCGGTCGACGCGTTCCTCGACATGATGCGCGGCGCGAACACCGGGAAGATGCTCGTCCGGATCTGAGGCCAGGGCCGCGCTATCGTCGCGACATGAGCACCACCCTGAGCGACACCGATCTGGCGCACCTGCGCCGCTGCGTCGACCTCGCGCGCGAGGCCCTCGACGACGGGGATGAGCCGTTCGGCTCCGTCCTCGTCGACGCCGAGGGCCTCGTGCGCTTCGAGGACCGCAACCGCGTGAAGGACGGCGACGCCACCCGCCACCCGGAGTTCGAGATCGCACGCTGGGCAGCCGCGCACCTGTCGCCCGCCGAGCGGCGGACGTGCACCGTGTACACCTCGGGTGAGCACTGCCCGATGTGCGCCGCTGCGCACGCGTGGGTCGGACTCGGGCGCATCGTGTACGCGTCGAGCACCGAGCAGCTGGGCGCGTGGCATCGCGCGTGGGGCGTCGCCCCTGGCCCTGTCGCCGCGCTGCCGATCACGGCGGTCGCGCCCGGCGTCCGCGTCGCCGGCCCAGCGCCCGAGCTCGCGGCCGAGATCCGCGCCCTGCACGCGCGCATGCTCGGCCGCGAGGCGGACGACGGCGATCAGGCCGGCTGAGCCCCGCGGACCCGCAGGGCGCGCGCGAGGTGGTCGCGCTCCTCGATGACGATCCGGCGCAGTGCGGCCGGGGCGTCGCCGTTCGCGGCGAGCCACGCGTCGACGCGATCGAGCGAATCGGCCTCGGGGAACAGCCCGCGCACGAGGCGCCCCGCGATCTCGATGCTGCGCTCCTCCCACGCGGCGCGGATCCGCGCGAAGTAGGCGCCGTCGAACTCGGCCACGAGGTCGCGCCGGCCGCCGGCACGGAAGCCCGAGATGGTCGCCGAGAGATGGTCGTTCGTGAGCGTCCGGTCCTCCCACGCGGCGTTCCACGCGTCCCGGCGGACCGCGGCGTCCGGGCGCGACGCGAGCACCCGGAGGTGCTCCGTCCGGCCGCTCGCGGTGTCGTCGCGCGCGAGCTCGGCGTCGGCGTCGGCAGTCGTCGCATGCCCGGTTGCGGCGAGCGCCGCGAGCCACGCCCAGCGGAGGTCGGGGTCGAGAGCGAGACCATCCGGCGCTGGCCGCTCGCCCGCGAGGATCGCACGGAGGTCGGCGGCGCGCCCGTCGTGGAAGGCCGCCGCCGACGCGACCGCACGCGCCCAGGCGAGCTGGCCGTCCGACCCCGGTGCCGCCGCGGTCATCCCCTGCCACGTCGTCTCGAGCCATGCCGCACGCTCGGCCGCGCGCGACGACTCCGGCGTGTAGTGCCCGACCGCGTAGGCGGAGTTCGCGAGCACGCCGCCGAGCAGCGCGACGTTCGACTCGGCCGGTGCGTGACGCCGGACGATCTCGAGGTACCGCCCCGTGGGGAGCTCCCCGTCGCGGGCCGCGTTCCAGAGCGCCGACCACACGAGCCCGCGCGCGAGCGCATCGTCGATAGTCGAGAGCGCCTCGTGCACGGCGTCGAGCGAGCGCGCGTCGAGGCGGACCTTGGCGTATGTGCGGTCGCCGTCGTTCGGGAGGATCAGATCGACGTCGGGGGCGACCGGGAGATCCACGGTCGTGCGCTCCGCGCGGATGTCGAGGTCGAGCGATGCGCGGCGGACGAGGCGGCCCGCGTCGAGCGCGTACAGGCCGAGCGAGAGCCGGTGCGGACGCGGATCGGTCTGCACGACGGTGAGGCCCTGCCCGCGCTCGACCGAGATCGTCGACATGCCGGTCGTCTCGAGCCACGCGCGCGACCACGCGCGGACGTCGCGGCCGGACACGGCCTCGAGCTGCGCGAGCAGATCCTCGAGGGTCGTGTTCCCGTACGCGTGCGCGGCGAAGTAGCGTCGGGACCCCTCGAAGAACGCCTCCTCGCCGACGAACGCGACGAGCTGCTTGAGGACCGATGCGCCCTTCGCGTAGGTGATCCCGTCGAAGTTGAGCTTGGCTGCCTCGAGATCGGGGATGTCGGCGACGATCGGATGAGTCGTCGGCAGCTGGTCCTGCTGATACGCCCACGCCTTGCGTCGATTCGCGAACGTCACCCAGGCGTCTGTGAACCGGGTCGCCGCGGCGGCCGCGTGCGAGCCCATGTAGTCGGCGAAGGACTCCTTGAGCCAGAGGTCGTCCCACCAGCGCATCGTGACGAGATCGCCGAACCACATGTGCGCCATCTCGTGGAGGATCGTGTTGGCGCGCGCCTCGTGCTGCGCCGTCGTCGACGCGCCGCGGTACACGTAGGCCTCCGTGAAGGTCACGAGACCGGGATTCTCCATCGCCCCGAGGTTGTACTCGGGAACGAACACCTGGTCGTACTTGCCCCACGGGTAAGGGAACGCGAACGCGTCCGTGAAGAAGTCGAGGCCCTGGCGCGTGATCTCGAGCACCTCGTCCGCGTCGAGGTGCTCCGCGAGCGACGCGCGGCAGAGGACGCCGAGAGCGACCTTCTGCTCGTCGCGGCGCCAGACGCCGTCGACGCGGTGGTACGGGCCCGCGGCGACCGACGTGATGTAGCTCGAGATCGGCAGAGTCGGCGCGAACTCGATGTGCTGCGCGCCATCCGCCTCCTCCGACGCGACCGCGCTCTGATTCGAGAGCACGTGCCATCCGCTCGGCGCGGAGACGCGGAACGTGTACCGCGCCTTCATGTCGGGCTGCTCGAAGCAGGCCATCACCCGGCGGGAGTCGGCGGGCTCGTACTGCGTGTACAGATAGGTCTCGCCGTCGACGGGGTCGACGAACCGGTGCAGGCCCTCGCCCGATCGGCTGTACGCGCCGCGTGCCGCGATGCGCACGGTGTTGCGGTCGGCGAGGCCCGAGACGCGGATGCGCGCGCCATCCCACTCGACATCGTGCGCGACGCCGTTCACCTCGACGGACTCGACGGCCTCTCCGATGAAGTCGATCCACGTCTCCTCGGCCGTCGCGTCGAACTCGAGGACGCTCGTCGTCGGGAAGCCGCTGCGCTGCGGATCGGGTGCTCCCGTGAGATCGAGCTCGACGCGGATGGCGTGGACGGTGATGGCCGCGGATCGCGCGGCCGCTGCTTCACGGCTGAGGTTGGCGCTGTTCACCGGTCCATGCTTTCACGGCGCGGAGCCGTCGCCGCGGAGCGGCCCCGCGCGTAGGCTGGCCGCGATGAGCACTTCCGCAGACGACGGCCGCATGAACTTCCACACGCGCAAGTGGGTCCGCCCCGAGGACCTCAACGCGAACGGCACCCTGTTCGGCGGGAGCCTGCTCAAGTGGATCGACGAGGAAGCCGCGATCTACGCGATCATCCAGCTCGGCAACTACCGCGTCGTGACCAAGTTCATCTCGGAGATCAACTTCGAGGCGTCGGCTGTGCAGGGCGATCTCATCGAGATGGGCCTCATCGCGACGCACTTCGGCCGCACGTCGCTCACGATGCGCGCTGTCGTGCGCAACATGATCACGCGGCGGACGATCCTCACGATCGAGAAGATCGTCTTCGTGAACCTCGGCGAGGACGGCAACCCCGCCCCGCACGGCTACGACTCGATCACCTACCAGCGCGATCGCATGCCGACCGAGCACTCCGCGACCGGGACCATCCGCCTGCCGCAGGCATAGCCGCCGACGCGGCGGGCCCGGCTCGGAGGCTCAGAGCAGGCCGCGCAGGATCTCCTCGGCGACGTCGGCCGGCGAGGGCAGGCCGAGGAGCTCCTCGCGGACGGCTCCGACCCGCATCCGGGCATCGCTGTCGGCGAGAAGCGTCGCCGCGCTGTCACGGATGGCGGACGGAGTCGCGCTGTGCACGTCGAGCACCGTTCCGAGCCCCAGCGCGGAGACCCGGTCGGCGTTGAAGGGCTGGTCAGCGCCCATCGGGAGAACCACCTGCGGCGCGCCGCCCAGCACGCTTGCGACGAGCATGCCGCTGCCGCCGTGATGGATCACCGCGCTCGCGCGCGCAGCGAGCGCGGGAAGGTCGACATACCGCCGCACCTGCACATGGCCGGGCTGCGGACCGAAGCGCGCGGGATCGAGGTCGCTGCCGATCGCAAGCACGCTCGGTCGGCCGAGATCGGCGAGCGCCGCCAGGATGCGCTCGAACAGATCGCCGCACTCGGTGTTGAACTCGGTCCCCAGCGTCGCGACCACGGATCCGTCGGGGTCGGGCGATGCGCCGGCATCGGGGCTCAGCCAGAGCGTGTGCGGCGGGGCGGGATGCCCGGGGTCGCGCAGCGAAGGAGCGAACGGCACGACGAAGGCATCACCCTGCCATCGGATGGCATCGGACAGTCCCAGCGCTCCGCCGAGCGCATCGAGCTGCGCCCGGATACGGTCGCCGCGCACGAGCGCACCGGACGCCAGCACGGCCACGACGACCACGGGGATCCCCGCGCCCTGTGCCGCCGCCATCGCACCGAAGTCGAGTTCGTCGCAGACGAGCAGATCGGTGCCCGGCAGAAGCGGTGCGACGCGTTCGGCCGATCGACGTGCCGCGGCGCCCGCGAAATGGTCCGCGACGACAGCGATCTCCGCATCCCTGTCGACGCGGCCGAGCGGCGCGATCTCGGTCGCCCTGCGCGCGCGTCGGTCCTGGGTGGAGACCACCTTCTCGAAGACGCCGTCGGGGGCGGCGCGGGTTGCGGAGACCCGCCCGACGAGGGTGAGTTCGCCACCCGCGGCCGCGAAGGCGCGCAGGAGCGGCAGCTGCGGGAGAAGATGCCCCGCGCCGCCGACGAAGCTGCAGAGGACGCGCACCGCCCGCCGTCAGCGCACGCGCAGCGCGCCGGGCTGGATCTCGACCGTGAACTGCGTCACCTCGCCGAGGTCGTCGCCGTCGACCTCGAGCACACGCGGCTCCGGCAGCTCGACCGCGACCGACGTCGCCCGCGCGTGGGCCGCCGTGTCGCCGCTCTCGGCGCGGTCGGTCGCACCCATGAGACGGCGGATGCCGTTGTCCCACACGAACGAGCGCAGGGTGTCCAGCCAGCCGGCGATGCCCTCCGCGCTCAGCAGCAGCAGGTCGAGCTCGCCGTCCGACGGATCCGCGTCGGGCAGGAGCGTGATGCCGCCCTGCAGCATGCCGCAGTTGCCGACCATCAGGGTGTGGCCCGCCGCCGTCACGGCCTCTCCCCCGTCGACCGCGATCCGCAGCTCGATGACCTCGCTCGCGTTGACCGCGCGCCCGAGGGATTCCACGTAGGCGAGCCATCCGACCTTGCTCTTGAGGTCGTCGTCGGTCTCCACGATCATGTGGGCGTCGATGCCGAAGCCGGCCATGACGGCGAAGGCCTGTCGAGTGGGCGCCCCGTCGACGGCCGTCTCGATCCATCCGATGTCGATCACGCGCGCTTCGTCGGCGAGCGCGCGAGCGAACGCCGCCTGCGGGTTGTTGAGCGGGATGTCGAGGTTGCGCGCGAGCAGGTTGCCGGTTCCCAGGGGCACGATCGCGAGCTCCGCGCCCGCGCCCGGCTCCGCGAGGCGCTCAGCGACCGCGCGCACCGTGCCGTCGCCGCCCGCCGCGACGATCACGTCGGCGCCCCACTCGAGCGCATCCTCCGTCGCCTTCTGACCGGGATCCTCGAGCGTGGTCTCCCACCACGAGATCTCCCGCTCGTCATCGCCGAGCGCGGCGGCGAGCCCGGTCTCGAGCACCTCGCGCTCGGTCTTCGACGGGTTCCAGACGATCGCGATCCGCTCGAGTGCCATGCTTCCCCCTGTGTCCTGCGGCCGACTCGCCTCCTCAGCCCTCGGGGAGTGCGAGCTTGGCCTTCTTCGCCTGCTTGCGGTTGCGGTCCTTCGCGAAGATCTTCTTCGCGTCCGCTGGGTCCAGTCTGCCCTCGGCGAGCAGGCGGATGGGGCACCGCTTGCAGCGTGGCTTCGACTTGCAGCAGGACTTCTTCGGCTTGACCCGCTTGCTCTTCTTCTTCCCGGAGGACATCCCGACATGGTATGCTGCCCGGCTCCCCGCGCGAAGAGGGGAGCCGGGCGGATGACGCCGCGTGTCACGCGGCGGCCGAGCGGATGGCGCCAGCCGGTCAGCGCGCGTCGGCCACGGCCGCGACGGCGACGTCGGGATGGTCGCTGAAGACGCCGTCGAGGCCGGCATCGACGAACGCGCGCAGCTCCCCGGCGAGATCGCCGGCCGCATTCGGGTCGGCGCTCGACCGGAACTCGGCGGGCAGGAACTGGTTCTCGAGCCGGAACGTCCACCCGTGCACCTCGAGTCCGGCGGCGTGCGCGTCGGCGACGACCGCGGTCGGCTCGGCGAGCGTGCCGTCGGCCGCGCGCGGGATGACGACCGACTTCTCGGCGCCGAGGATGTCGGCGTACGTCGCGATCTCCGCGAGCCCCTCGGGCGTGACGAGGTCGGCGTACGTGCGCGGGTCGCCCGCGGCGCGCAGGTCGAACGGTGCGCCCGACGAGTTCGCGAGCTGGGCGATCCGGACATCCGTCATCGCGTCGAGATGACGCAGGTTGCCGGTCTCGAAGCTCTGGATGACGACGGGCGCGTCCGCGCGATTCATCCCGTCGGCCTCGAGCGCCGCGACCAGCGGCTCCTCGAGTGAGAGGCCGATCCCGTCGAAGTAGGTGGGGTGCTTCGTCTCGGGCGCGATCCCGACGGGCTCCCCGTCGCACGTCGTGGAGTGGCGGGCGAGGTCGATCACCTCGTCGAGGGTGGGGATCAGGTACAGCCCGTCGTAGGCCGCGCTGCCGGGGCGGACGTGCGGGACGCGCTCCTTGGCGCGCAGCGTGCGCAGCTCGGCGAGCGTGAAGTCCTCCGTGAACCAGCCCGTCACGCTCACGCCGTCGATGATCTTCGTCGTCCGGCGATCGGCGAACTCCGGATGGGCGGCGACGTCGGTCGTCCCGCCGATCTCGTTCTCATGCCGGGCCACGAGGACGCCGTCCTTCGTCGACACGACATCCGGCTCGATGTAGTCGGCGCACTGCAGGATGGCCGTCTCGTACGCCGCGAGCGTGTGCTCGGGACGGTACCCGCTCGCGCCGCGGTGGCCGATGACGTCGACCGCCGAGACCTGCGGGCGCATCTTCTCGAACGACACGACCGCGAACTCGGTGTCGTCGGGCGTGCCCGGCACGCGCGCGTCGTTGCCGGGGTAGTTGTTGTCGTTCCCGATGAGAAGGTCGCCGCCGCGCAGTTGCACGACCGTCTCGAACGACTGGACGGGGAGGGAGAAGACCTCGCCCGTCCCGTAGCCGTCGCCCGCGCCGATCCCGCTCGGGTTCGCGATGCGCAGCGCGTCGAGCGCGAGGGTCTTCTCGACGTATCCGTCGTCGTCCACGCTGTCCAGGGCGACGCGGTACACGCGCTTGGTCACGGCCTGCTCGCCCTCGAAGTCGTCGCGCTCGACGAGCAGCAGATCGCCGCCGCGGACGGCGAAGGCGTCGCCGATGACGTTGGCCTCCTGGTCGGCCTGGTAGCTCCAGGTGCGCCCCGTGTACGCGCCGGCGCGGATGTCGAACTCCAGGATCTCCCGGCGACGCTGGTCGGCGTCGTCGGCGTACGCGCCCTCGACCACGGGGTACAGGTAGTGGCCGTTCGTCGAGATCGCGAGCGCCTCGAAGCCGCGGCTCGAGCGCACGCGCGGCGTCTCTCCGGCCGAGAGGTAGGGGTTCTGCGGCGACTTCGCGCCCTCGAGCGCGTAGGGCTTCTCGAGGAGCGTGCCCTCCGCGTCGAAGTGGAGCAGGAACGGCCCGAACTCCTCGCCGACCCAGAACGTGCCGTCCTTCGCGCGCACGACCGACTCGATGTCGAAGTCGGCGCCCGTGAGCAGCCGCTCCTCCGTGCCCTCGTTCACGATCGGGAAGTCCAGGAGGTTGTCGCGGTCGTTGTACGAGATGAACCGCTCGACAGCGATCTCGCCGGAGCCGCCCTCCGCCGTCTCCCAGTCGGGACGGACGAGGTAGCTGCGCAGGAGGAAGTCGGCGGAGTTCCCCTTGGAGCCGAACCCGTTGTCGGGCTGAGCCCAGAACGTGCCGTCGCCGTTGTCGATCATGGCGGAGAACCCGGGGATGACCTGGCCCTCCCACGGGCCCGTGCGGCCGTTCGCGGGGGTCGCGAGGGCGCCCGACGGCGGCCCCTCCTCGAGGTGGTCGGCGGAGAGGGTCGCGCGCGCGACGAGCGTGGGCTCGGCGACGGGCGCGCCGCCCTTCTCGTTCGCGGCCAGGGCCGGAGCGGGGACGAGGGAGACAGCCACGGCGGCCGCCGCGGCGACCGCGGCCAGGCGCTGGGGCCTCCGGGAGAGGATTCGCTTCATGCCGCCAGCGAACCGAACCGCGCGAGCACGACGGTGTCGCGCATGCGGCTGCGCGGCGACGCCGAGGTGAACGGCCGGAAGCACCCGGGGACGCTCCCCGGCCATCCGCCTCAGAACGCGATCGGAAGCGAGGGCGCGAGCCGCCGAAGCCGCGTGTACGTCGGCAGGAGGGCGTCGTACAGCTCGTCGAAGACGGGCAGGAGCGCTCCGTAGACGGCGGCGTCGCCGGGGTGCGGGCGGATGGTCTCGTGCACGGGCAGGCGCTCGGCCGCGACGTCGATCGACTCGATGAGCCCGAGCGCCTGCATGCCGAGGAGGGCCGCGCCGTAGCCGGAGCCCTCCTGCCCCTCGAGCAGGCCGACCGGCGCGCCGAACGCGTCGGCGAGGGTCTGCTGCCACAGCGGGTGCTTCATGACGCCGCCCGTCGCGCGGATCTCCTCGACCTCGAGGTCGGCCGCGCGCATCGACTGCAGGACGAGGGCCAGCTGCAGGGCGACGCCCTCGACCGCCGCGCGCACGAGGTGCTCCGTGCGATGTGCGCGGGTGAGCCCGATGTAGGCGCCGCGCGCGATGCTGCTCCAGTGCGGTGCGCGCTCGCTGAGGAGGTAGGGCAGCATGATCAGGCCGCCCGAGCCGGCCGGCACGGTCGCCGCCGCATCGAGCAGCTCTGCCGTGGACAGCTCGTGGCCGGCGGCGATCTCGGATCGCACCCACTCGAGGGTCACGCCGCCGTTGTTGATCGCCCCGCCGATGACCCAGCGATCCTCCGTGAGGGCGTAGCAGAAGACGCCGCCGCGCGGATCGACCGCGGGTCGGCGGACGGCGACGCGCAGCGCCCCGCTCGTGCCGATCGAGCAGGCCGCGACCCCGGGCCGCACAGCTCCCACGCCGAGATTGGCGAGGGGGCCGTCTCCGGCGCCGACGACCACGGGGGTCGCGAGCGGGAGGCCCGTGGCGGACGCCCCCTCCTCCGTGAGCGCGTCGAGCACCGTGGTCGTCGGGACGAGCTCGGGGAGCTGCTCGGCGCGGATGCCCGCGAGCGAGAGCGCCTCCTCGTCCCAGTCGAGGCGGTGGATGTCCATGAGCCCCGAGCACGACGCGAGCGAGTGGTCGATGACGAGCGCACCGCACATCCGCAGCAGCGCCCAGTCCTTGATCCCCGCCCAGATGGCCGCCTGCTGGCGGATCCGAGGCTCCTGCTCGCGGAACCAGATGAGCTTGGTGAGCGGCGACATGGGGTGGATGGGCGTTCCCGTGCGCCGATGGAGGGCGAGCCCGCTCGCGGACGCGCGCAGCCGCTCCGCCTGCACCGCCGCGCGCGTGTCGGCCCACGTGACGACGGGCGTGATCGGCTGCAGCTGCGCGTCGAGCGCCAGCAGCGAGTGCATCGCCGACGAGAACGACAGCCCCGCGACGCGCTCCGCGCCGATCTCGGCGACGACTTCGCGCACCGATGCGTAGACCGCGCCCAGGATGAGCTCGGGGTCCTGCACGGCGTGACCGGGATGCGGCTCCTCGAGCGGGTAGCCCTGCGATGCCGAGGCGACGAGCTCGCCGTCGACCGTGTAGGCGACCGCCTTCGTGGCGGTCGTCCCCATGTCGACGCCGATCACGATGTCGCGCGGGTTCGTCATGCTCCGACCTCCTCGTCAGCCAGCGTCGCTCTGCAGCGTCACGACCACCTTGCCGGAAACCTGCGCATCGCGCGCGATCCGGAAGGCCTCGGCGACCTCGGCGAGCGGAAGCGCGTGCGTGACGACCCTCTCGATGCCGGGGTCGGCCGCCAGCAGCGCGACGGCCTCGTCGATCTCGTCATGGAACCGGAAGGTGCCCACGAGGTGCACCTCCTTCGAGATGTACGGCGCGAGGTTCACCGGCCGCGGCTCGTTCGGGACCATCCCGACCTGCACGACGACGCCCTTGCGGCGCACCGCCGTGCCGGCCGACGAGATCGCGACGGGCGCCCCCGAGCACTCGAAGACGACGTCGAACGCGCTCTGCGGGAGCTCCTCGGTGCCCACGCGAACGAGCGCGTCGGCCCCGAGTTCCTCGGCCCGCGCGAGCGGGGCCTCGAGCACGTCGCTGACGGTGATGTGCGCGGCACCCCGTGCGCGGGCCGCGGCGACCGCGAGCAGGCCGATCGGCCCGGCACCCGACACGAGCACCCGGGCGCCGGCGAGGTCGCCGGCCCGGGTGGCGGCATGCAGCGCGACGCCCAGCGGCTCGGCGAGCACGGCGCGGCGCACGGGCAGCGCGTCGGGCAGGACGCGGATCATGTCGGCCCGCACGACGAGCTGCTCGCTCATGCCGCCCTGGGTGTGCGGCCACGTAGACGCGCTGCCGAGGTACGACCCGCCCGGCCACAGGTGCGGGTCGTCCTCGATGCCGCGCTCCGGGGTCCCGAAGCGCGCGGGATGGACCGTCACCGGCGTCCCGGGGGCGAGCCGGCCCGACGGGTCGAGATCGACCCGTCCGGACAGCTCGTGCCCCGGGACGAGGGGCTCCCGCACCACGTACTCGCCGTTCGCGCCCTCGAAGTAGTAGTGCAGGTCGGAGCCGCAGATGCCGACGCTGTCGACGCGGATCCGCACCTCGCCCTCCCCCGGCTCGGGCGTCGGGGCCTCGCGGACCTCGATCCGCTCCTTGCCGTCGATGAATGCGGCGCGCATGCTCTTCTCCCTCTCGCTCACACGACGGCGGTCATGCCGCCGTCGACGAAGATGTTCTGCCCCGAGACGAAGCTCGACGCATCGGACGCGAGGTAGAGCAGCGTGCCCCACAGCTCGCGGAAGTCCCCCCAGCGCTGCGCGGGCGTCCGGTTCACGAGCCAGGAGTTGAACGCCTCGTCCTCGACGAGGGCCCGGTTCATCTCGGTCGCGAAGTACCCGGGCGAGATCGCGTTGACCTGCACGTCGTAGCGTGCGAGGTCGGCGGCCATCCCCTTCGTGAGCATCGCGACGCCGCCCTTCGATGCCGAGTACGGCGCGATCGTCTGCCGTGCCAGCTGCGACTGGACCGATCCGATGTTGATCACCTTGCCGGAGCGGCGCTCGGCCATCCCCGGGGTGACGAACCGCGACACGTAGAACACGCTCGAGAGGTTCGCGCTCACGACGGCATCCCAGTCTGCGACCGCGAACTCGGTGAACGGAGCGCGCCGCTGCACGCCCGCGTTGTTCACGAGGATGTCGGGAACGCCGTGCGCGGCGACGATGTCGGCCACGCCGCGCTCGACGGCCTCGGCGTCGGTGACGTCGAACGTCGCCGCGTGCGGTCGGCGGCCGGTCGCCTCGGCGATCGCGTCCTGCGCGGACGCGAGCGCCGCGGCGTCGCGTCCGTGCAGGACGACCTCGGCCCCCGCCTCCGCGAGCGCGAGGGCGAGAGACGCGCCGAGACCGCGAGAGGAGCCGGTGACGAGCGCGAGCCGGCCCGTGATGTCGAAGATCCCCGCCATGCTCAGAAGATCGCGAAGACGATGAGCACGATCGCGAAGCCGACGACCGACTCGATCGCCTGCTGCACGGTCCAGGTCTTGAGGGTGGTCTTGACGTCCATGCCCATGAGCCGGCCGACCAGCCAGAAGCCCGAGTCGTTCACGTGGCTGGCGAACACCGAGCCCGCCGCCGCGGCGAGCGTGATGGCGGCCGTGTCGATGACGCTGTAGCCGCCCGATGTGACGGCCGGCGCGAGAAGGCCCGCGGTCGTGACGAGGGCGACCGTCGCCGAGCCCTGCGCGACGCGCAGCGCGACGGCGATGACGTACGCGGCGAAGATCACGGGCATGCCGAGGTCGGCGAGGGTGCCGGAGAGGGCGTCGCCGATGCCGGATGCGCGCAGGACGCCGCCGAACATGCCGCCGGCGCCCGTGATGAGGATCACGGAGGCCACCGTGCCGAGCGTGCCCTCGACGAGCTTCTCGAGCGCCGACCCGTTCTCGCCGCGGAACTTGCCGAGGACGAGCAGGGCGACGAGCGCCGTGATGAGGAGGGCGACCGGCGACGTGCCGATGAGGATGAGCGCCTGGACCCACGCGGCGTCGCCGTCGACGACGCCCGCGGTCGACAGGGTGCTGAGGCCGGTGTTGAGGAAGATGAGCACGAGCGGGAGCAGGAGGATCATGATGACCGTGCTCGCCTTCGGCGGGTTGGCCGGCTGGTCGTCGTCCTGCGCGCCGAAGAGCTCGGGCACGATCATCGGGTAGCGCGAGTTGACGAACTTGCCCCACAGGTAGCCCGAGAGGTACCAGGCCGGGAACGCGATGACGAGGCCGAGCAGCATGACCACGCCGAGGTTCGCGCCGAAGAAGTCCGATGCGGCGACAGGCCCCGGGTGCGGGGGCAGGAAGACGTGCATGACCGAGAAGGCCGCGGCTCCGCTGAAGCCGTAGAGCAGGAGGTTCCGGCCGCCGATGCGGCGCGCGACCGCGAAGATGATCGGCAGCATGACGATGAGGCCCGCGTCGAAGAAGATCGGGAAGCCGAGGATGAGCGAGGTGAGGCCGAGTGCGAAGGCGGCGCGCTTCTCGCCGAAGATGGCGACCATCTTCTCCGCGATGACGCGGGCTCCGCCCGACGACTCGATGAGGCGGCCGATGATCGCGCCGAGCCCGATGAGCAGGGCGACGGAGCCGAGCGTCCCGCCGAAGCTCGACACGAGCACCTCGTTGACGAGCGCGTTCAGCGGCAGGCCGGTCGCGATCGCGGTGAGCAGCGAGACGACGATGAGGACGAGGAAGGCGTGCAGCCTCACCTTGATCACGAGGAAGAGGATGAGCGCGACGGCGACGGCCGCGATGCCGAGCAGAGGCCCGGTGCCCATCGTCTGGGTCCAGTCTTCCATGGTTTCTCCATTGAAATCGAGGGCGCGCACTGTCGCGTGCCGTGCATCAAAGGTACTACTTAAACAACGGATAAGATACTACGTAACCGCGAGCAAGGGAGCGACATGGCCATCGGAGTCCACGGCGATGTGCTCGACGATCTCGGGAGCCGGATCGCGTCGGGCGACCCCCAGCCGGGAGCCGTCTTCACGCTCGCCCAGCTGGAGCGCGACTACGGCGCCTCCCGCACGGTCGTCCGCGAGGCGGTGCGCGTGCTCGAGAGCATCCGCATGGTCGCGTCCCGCCGCAAGGTCGGCATCACGGTCCTCCCCCGCGAGCAGTGGGACGCCTTCGATCCGCACCTCATCCAGTGGAACCTGCGCGGCCGCTTCCGCCAGCAGCAGCTCGAGGCCCTCATGGAGCTGCGCGTCACGGTCGAGCCCATGGCCGCGCGCCTCGCCGCCGCCCGGGCGACCTCGGCTCAGCGCGCCGAGCTCCTGCGGCTCGCCGAGCGGCTCAACACGCTCGGGCAGACCGGCAAGGGCGACTCGGAGGAGTACCTCGCGGCCGACCTCGCCTTCCACGGCACGCTCCTCGCGGCCTCCGGGAACCCGCTCCTCACGGCGCTCGAGACGCCCGTCCACGAGGTCCTGAGCGGACGCGCGAAGCTCGGCCTCACTCCGGGCATCCCCGCCGAGGGCACGCTCGAGGATCATCTGCTCACCGCCCGCGCGATCGCCGAGGGCGACCGGGACGCCGCCGAACGGCACTCGCGGTCGCACATGATGACGGTGTGGAGCGAGATCGCCTCCGACGACGTGGTCAGCTGACGCCGAGGTCGGCTCGGTAGAGTCTCCTCTGTCGGACGCTCGTCGTCCGAGAGCAGTGCATCTACCGGCCGCCGGAGACTCCGGCGGACAGCGGCGGCACCCGAACCCCGCGAACCGGAGGTGCCCATGACGATCAGCGACGTCCGAGAGAGCCGCAGCCTGCTGCGCATCGCAGGACTCCCCTACTTCCTCATCGCGCTCGTGGCGCGGCTGCCGTTCGCCATGATGGTGGTCGGCGTGCTCACGGCGGTCGTGTCCGTCCGGGGCTCGCTCGCGCTCGGCGGGCTCACGTCCGCGGCCGTCGGCCTCGGCACGGCGTGCTTCGGCGCGCTGCTCGGCGCCGCCGCCGATGCGTTCGGGCAGCGCCGCGTGCTCCTCGTGCTCGCGTCGGCGAACGCGGTGGCGCTCGCGCTGTTCGCCGCGGTCGTCTACGGCGACACCCCCGACGGACTCGTGCTCGCGGCGGCCTTCGGGATCGGCGCGACGGCTCCCCAGGTCGCGCCGCTCTCGCGCGCCCGGCTCGTGACCCTGATCCGACGCCGGGTCGCCCCCGAGCGCGCACCGCGCACCCTCTCGTCGACGATGGCGTACGAGTCCGCGGCCGACGAGACCGTCTTCGTGATCGGCCCCTTCATCGTGGGCCTGCTCGCTGCGGCGATCGCGCCGTGGGCGCCGCTCGTCGGCGCCGCCGTGCTGACCGCGGTCTTCGTCGGCGCCTTCGCACTGCATCCCACGGGACGCCTGGTCGCGCCCGGTCGCGAGGACGGAGCGGCACCCTCCTCCGACGTGCGCGATCTCTTCCGGCCGCGCGTCCTCGTGGTCGTGGGAGGCACGCTCGGCGTGGGCCTCTTCTTCGGCTCGATGCTCACCTCCCTGACCTCGTTCATGGCCGACCGGGGCCGCGCCGACGAGGCGGGGCTCATGTACGGCGTGATGGGCATCGGCTCGGCCCTGTTCGCGCTCGGCATCGCATATCTTCCGGCCCGGTTCTCGCTCGCCGCACGATGGATCGCGTTCGCCTCGGTGCTCCTCGCGGGCTCCCTCTCGCTCCTGCTCGCCGCCAGCCCTGCGGCCATGGCGTGCTCGCTCGCGGTCATCGGCATCGGCATCGGGCCGACCCTCGTGACGCAGTACAGCCTCGCCGCGGCCCGCAGCCCCGAGGGCCGCTCTGCCACGGTCATGACGATGGTCGGCTCGGCCGTCGTCGTCGGGCAGGCGATGGCCTCGGCCCTCACCGGGTCCGTGTCCGAGAGGTTCGGCACGTCGGCTGCGCTCCTGCTGCCGATCGCGGCGGCCGCCCTCGTCCTCATCGCGGCGGTCGCGAACGCCGTCCTGTCGCGCCCACGCGCCTGATCGGCGTACCGGCCGGCAGGGCGGATGTCAACGCCGACCGCGTGGATCCACCGCGGCCATAGGATGGCGCGGATGGGCACGAGCGACGACGGGATGGTCCGCAGATGAGCGCGCGCTTCGCAGCGATCCGCATCCTCGCCGTCCTGTCGGTGATCCTCGGCGTGAACTACGTCGCCTGGCGCTGGCTCGAGTCCGTCAACTGGTCGGCGTGGTGGATCGCCGTGCCGCTCGTGCTCGCGGAGACGTACAGCCTCATCGACACGATCCTCTTCTGCCTCACGATGTGGCGCGCACGAGACCGCCCCGGCCCGCGCTCGGAGCCGCAGGGCACGGTCGACGTGCTCATCACGACGTACGACGAGCCGCTCGACCTCGTGATGGGCACCGCACGGGCCGCGAAGCGGATCGCCTATCCGCACTCGACCTGGATCCTCGACGACGGTGCACGCGCGGATCTCGAGCTCGCCGCCGCCGAGGCCGGGATCGGCTACATCCGGCGCTCGGACGACTGGGACGGCAAACCGCGCCACGCCAAGGCGGGGAACCTCAACAACGCCCTGTTCCAGACCGACGGCGAGTTCCTGCTCATCCTCGACGCCGACCAGGTGCCGGATCCCCTGATCCTCCACCGCACGCTCGGCTACTTCGCCGACGACCCGCAGGTCGCGCTCGTCCAGACGCCGCAGTGGTTCTCGAACGTCGACGAGGCCGACCCGCTCGGGAGCCAGGCGCCGCTGTTCTACGGCCCGATCCAGCAGGGCAAGGACGGCTGGAACGCCGCGTTCTTCTGCGGGTCGAACGCGGTGCTGCGCCGCGAGGCACTCATGCAGCTCGGCATCGTCGGCTACGTGCGCGACCTCGCCGAATCGACGCAGCGCGCGCTCCGCGCGTCGGAGTCGCTGCTCGCGCGCGAGGCGAAGCGCGCCGACGGAGCGCTCCGCGAGGAGCTGATGGCCCTGCGCGCCGAGGTCGCCGCCGCGCGCTCCGAGATCGCCGCTGGCGAGCCGGTGGCCGAGACGACGTACCGCGTGCGTGCGCTGGTCGACGACGCAGGGCGGCGTCTCGTCGAGAACGACCTCGCCGCCATCCGCGCCGACCTCGAGGAGATCGGCGAGCTGCCCATCGCGCACGACGCGCAGCTCGACGTCATGGTCGTCGACGAGGTCGCGCTCGACGAGCTGGCGACCCGCGACCTCTCCCCGCTCGGCGCGATCGAGGCCGTCCGATCGCTGCTCGACGCGCTGCGCGTGGACCGGCCGGGTGAGGCCCAGCCGCTCCTGCCGCTCGCGACGATCTCGGTCACCGAGGACATGGCCACCGCGATGCAGCTGCACGCCCTCGGGTGGCGCAGCGTCTACCACCACGAGATCCTCGCCCGCGGACTCGCCCCGGAGGATCTCCGCACGATGCTCACGCAGCGCCTGCGGTGGGCGCAGGGCACGCTGCAGGTCATGCTGCGCGACAACCCGCTCGTGAAGCGCGGGCTCTCCGCCGGCCAGCGGCTCATGTACTTCGCGACGATGTGGACGTACCTGTCGGGCTTCGCCGCGATCGTGTACCTCGCCGCTCCCGTGTTCTACCTCGTCTTCGGCGTCATGCCGGTCACAGCGTGGTCCGTGGACTTCTTCGCGCGCTTCCTCCCCGCCTTCGCGGTGAACCAGCTGCTCTTCCTCGTCGTCGCCAAGGGCGTGCGCACGTGGCGCGGGCAGCAGTACTCGCTCGCGCTCTTCCCGGTCTGGATCCGGGCGTGCTGGACGGCCTTCGCCAATGTGGTGCTGGGCCGCCCCCTCGGCTTCGCGGTGACCAGGAAGGACGGGCGAGCACCCGGAGGAGTGCCCTGGCGCGAGATCTGGCCGCAGCTCACCGCGATGGCGGTGCTCGTCGCGTCGCTCGCGATCGGCGTCGTCCGCGTCGCGGTCGGAACGGCGGACGGCACGGGGACCCTCGTGAACACCCTCTGGGTCGCCTACGACATCGTCGTCCTCAGCGTGATCATCCAGGCCGCCCTCTATCGAGGGCCGGCGGCCGCCGACAGAGAGGCAACCGCATGAACCTCACGAGCACTCACCGCGACGGGTTCTCCGTCATCACGATCGACGGACGCCTGACCGCCTCGGGCGCACCGCGCCTGCGCGACGCGGTGAAGGATCTCGTCGAGGCCGGCCGCACGCGGATCGTCGTGGACCTCGGCGGCACCGAGTTCGTGGACTCGTCGGGCCTCGGCGCCCTCATCGGCGGCCTCAAGGCCGCGCGCGTGGCTGGCGGGGACCTGCGCATCGCCGCCGTCCCGGATGCCGTGCGGACGGTGATGCGCCTGACGAACCTCGATCGCGTGCTGCGCGAGCACGCGTCGCCGGAGACCGCGTTCGATGGACGGTGACGAGCCCGTCCTGCGTGCACGTGTCGAGGGACGCGCGGAGATCGCCTTCGTCGACGCCGTGCTGGACGCGCTGGAGAGCATCTGGTCCCGGGCCGTCGTCGCCGACGCGGACCGGGTGCTCTTCGGGCTCGCGGTGTCCGAGATCGCGACCAACGTCGTGACGCACTCCCCCGACGACACGGAGGTCCGTGTCACGGCCGACCTGGAGGTGGGGCGGACCGCGCTCACGGCGATCATCCGCGACACCGCGTGGCCGGTCGACATCGCGTGGGCGGACGCGTCGATGCCCGACCCGGAAGCGGAATCGGGGCGCGGTCTCGCGCTCGCCCGAGACGCGCTCGACGTGCTCGATCACCGTGTCGACCACGGGAACGTCTGGACCCTCGTCCGTCGTCTCGCCTGAACGGGAATGCCCGGGGCGCCCCGCGACTTGGTTGTGAGGTGAGCACCACGAGCAGTCGCAGCAGGACCGTCGGCCTTCGATCCGAGCGCGGGCCTGTGCTCGGGGCTCTCATGCTGGCGACCGGGCTCATCGCGATCGACGCGACCATCCTCGCGACGGCCGTCCCGAGCGTCGTGGCCGATCTCGGGCAGTTCGATCAGTTCCCCTGGCTGTTCTCGGTCTACCTGCTCGCGCAGGCCGTGAGCGTCCCGATCTACTCGAAGCTCTCGGACACGATCGGGCGCAAGCCGATCATCCTCGTCGGCATCGGGCTGTTCCTCCTCGGCTCCCTTCTGTGCGGCGTGGCCTGGAGCATGACGTCGCTCATCCTCTTCCGCCTCGTCCAGGGTCTCGGCGCGGGCGCGGCGACGCCCATGGCGATGACCATCGTCGGCGACATCTACACGGTCGAGGAGCGCGCGAAGGTGCAGGGCTACATCGCGAGCGTCTGGGCGGTCTCGTCGGTGCTCGGCCCCGCGCTCGGCGGGCTCTTCTCGCAGTTCGCGTCGTGGCGCGGCATCTTCCTCATCAACATCCCGCTCTGCATCGCCGCGGGCTGGATGCTCGTGCGCGCATATCACGAGCAGGTCGAGCGGCGCCGCCACCGCATCGACTACGCGGGAGCCGTGCTCCTCACCATCGGGATGTCGGCGCTCATCCTCGCGGTGCTCGAGGGCGGCAGCGCCTGGGCATGGACGGCTCCGCAGAGCATCGCGGCCTTCTCGATCGCCGGGGCCGCGCTCGTCGCGTTCGCCATCGTCGAGCGGCGCGCAGCCGAGCCGATCATCGACCTGTCGCTGCTCGGGCGCCGGCTCATCCTCACGACCACCCTCGTGGCGCTGGCGGTCGGCGCGCTGCTGACGGGCATCACGAGCTTCGCGCCCACCTACCTCGAGAACTCGATCGGCACCGTGCCGCTCCTCTCGGGGCTCGCGGTGGCCGCGCTCACGCTCGGATGGCCGCTCGCGGCGTCGAACTCGGGGCGCCTGTACCTGCGCTGGGGCTTCCGCACGACGACCGTGATCGGCGCGGCGATCTCGCTCGCGGGTGCTGCCGGGCTCGTGGCCGTCGCGCCCTGGCCCAACCCGTTCCTCGTCGCCCTCACCGCGTTCGTCGTCGGCTTCGGCCTCGGCTGGACGGCCGCGCCGACCGTGATCGCCGCGCAGGCGTCGGTCGGGTGGGGCGAGCGCGGCGTCGTCACGGGACTCAACGCCTTCTCCCGCTCGGTGGGATCCGCCGTCGGCGTCGCGATCTTCGGCGCCGTCGCGAACGGCATCATCGCCGCAGGCGAGGGCGAGCACGACTACGACACGATCGTCGCGGCCTCCACCTGGGTCTTCGTCGGCGTCGCCGTCACGGCGGCGCTCATGCTCGTGGCCGCGATCGCGATGCCGCGAGAGCGCGTCGCATCGGGCGAGCCGACGGACTGACGCTCAGGAGCCCGCCGCGCGGTCGCGGGCCGCGTGTCCCTCGGCGAGGAACGCCAGACGCCGCAGCGTCTCGGCGTTGCGCGCATGCAGCGGCGGATCGACGAGGAACCGGGGAACGAGCGACCCGGGACCCTCGACGGCCGCCTCCGAGATCCTCACGAGCGATCCGGCGCCGCGCGGCTTGACCTCGATCGTCACGCGCGCCTCGCCGATCGGCCATCCGCGCGCCTGCAGCACCATCCGGCGCGGCGGATCCCATTCGACGCACTCGGTCGTGTCGTCGAGGAGCAGCGGCCAGCTGCCCACCGAGTGGTGGAGCTCGGCGCCGGGGCGCGGCCAGTCGTCGTCGACCTTGCGCATGCGCGACGCCCCCACGACCCAGACCGGGTAGAGCCATCCGTCGCCGAGGACGCGGAAGATCTCCTCGGGGGTGCAGCGGATCTCGCGGACGTTGATCGACATGGTCGCCTCCGGCTCTCGGTGCCTGGTGCTCACGCTAGACGCAGCCCCTGACCGCGGCACGGGCTTGACACGCGGAGCCTGCCCTCACATGACGCCCGGTGGGCGCGTGAGGGCGGCACTCGGTACGGTTGCAGCATGACCGCTCCCGTCGACCCCACGTCCACCTCGGCCTGGGCGGAGCTCGAGGCGCACCGCGCGAGCTTCTCCCCCGACCTGCGCGGCTGGTTCGCCGCCGACCCCGATCGGGCCGAGCGTCTCAGCCTTCCGCTCGCCGACCTCCACGTGGACCTCTCGAAGAACCTCGTGACCGACGACATCCTCGCCTCGCTCGTGCGACTCGCCGAGCAGACCGGCGTCGCCGAGCGCTTCGCGGCGATGCTCGAGGGCACGCACATCAACACGACCGAGGACCGCGCGGTCCTGCACACGGCGCTGCGTCGCCCGGCCGGCGCGACGCCCGCGCTCACGGTCGACGGGCAGGATGTCGACGCCGACGTGCACGCCGTGCTGGCCAAGGTCTCCGCCTTCGCGGAGCGCGTGCGCGGCGGCGACTGGCGGGGCGTCACCGGCAAGCGCGTGACGCACGTCGTGAACATCGGCATCGGCGGATCCGACCTCGGGCCGGTGATGGTGTACGAGGCGCTCAAGCCCTACGCGGACGCGGGCATCGAGGCGCGCTTCATCTCGAACATCGACCCCACGGACCTCGCGCAGAAGGTCGCCGACCTCGATGCCGAGACGACCCTTTTCATCGTCGCGTCGAAGACGTTCACGACGCTCGAGACGCTCACGAACGCGCGCCTCGCACGCGACTGGCTGTGGTCGCAGCTCGCCGGCAAGGGCGCGATCGCTGACGACGACGCGGCGCGCACCGACGCCGTCGCGCACCACTTCGTCGCCGTGTCGACGGCTCTCGACAAGGTCGCCGACTTCGGCATCGACCCCGAGAACGCCTTCGGGTTCTGGGACTGGGTCGGCGGCCGCTACTCGGTGGACTCGGCGATCGGCACGTCGCTCGCGATCGTGCTCGGACCGGCGGTCTTCCGCGAGCTGCTCGAGGGATTCCACGCGGTGGACGAGCACGTGCGCACGACGCCGCTCGCGCGCAACGTGCCCGTGCTCATGGGGCTCCTCAACGTCTGGTACACGAACTTCCTCGGCGCCCAGTCGCACGCGGTGCTCCCCTACGCGCAGCAGCTGCACCGCTTCGCGGCCTACCTCCAGCAGCTCACCATGGAGTCCAACGGCAAGTCGGTGCGCTGGGACGGCACGCCGGTGACGACCGACACGGGCGAGGTGTTCTGGGGCGAGCCGGGCACGAACGGCCAGCATGCGTTCTACCAGCTGATCCACCAGGGCACGCGGCTCATCCCCGCCGACTTCATCGCGTTCGCGAACCCCGCATACCCCCTCCAGGACGGCGGCCGGGACGTGCACGGGCTGTTCCTCGCGAACTTCCTCGCGCAGACGAAGGCGCTCGCGTTCGGCAAGACCGCGGATGAGGTGGAGGCCGAGGGCACGACGGGTCCGCTCGTCGCGGCGCGCACGTTCGCGGGCAACCGCCCGACGACGTCGATCTTCGCTCCCGCGCTCACGCCGGCGGTGCTCGGCCAGCTGATCGCGCTGTACGAGCACATCGTGTTCACGCAGGGCGTCGTGTGGGGCATCAACTCCTTCGACCAGTGGGGCGTCGAGCTCGGCAAGCAGCTCGCCCTCCAGATCGCGCCCGCCATCGAGGGCGACGAGGCCGCGCTCGAGGCGCAGGACCCGTCGACGAAGGCGCTGCTCGCGTACTACCGCGCGCACCGCTCGAGCTGACGCGAGATCCCCGACGGCCCGGCTGCGTTCGCGCGGCCGGGCCGTTCGGCGTCGTCAGCTGCGGACGACCGGCACGAGCGCGACGTCGCGGAGCACGTCGCCGTCGATGGCACACGTCATGAGCGTGCACGCGGGCTGGCGTCGACGGTCGGTGGGCGAGCCCGGGTTCAGCAGCCGGGTGCCCGCGGGCGTCGTCGAGTCCCAGGGGATGTGGCTGTGCCCGAAGACGAGCACGTCGGGCCGCTCCTCGGCCAGCAGACCGTCGACACGCTCCTCGCGACCTCGGGCCGCCCCTGTCTCGTGGATCACGGCGAGGTCGATGCCCTCGATGCGCACCCGTGCGAGCTCGGGCAGACGCGCACGCAGCGCGGGCCCGTCGTTGTTGCCGTGCACGCCGATGAGGCGCCGGGAGCGCATCTCGAGAGCGTCGAGCGTCTCGACGTCGACCCAGTCGCCCGCGTGCACGACCACGTCGGCGGCGTCGATCGCGCGCCACACGTCATCCGGCAGCCGCCGGGCGCGCGCAGGCACATGGGTGTCGGCGAGCAGAACCAGGCGCGTCGTCATCCGGCGCGCTCCTTGGTCCGCCCGGCCGCCGTCATCGCGGCAGGCGCCCCTCGTGCAGGACGGCGTCGGGATCGACCAGCTGGCGGATGGCGCGGAGTCGATCGAGATCGGCGCGGGTCCCCGCGCGCTCGAGCGTCTCCTCGGGCGCGAGGAACGTCGGCACGAGCGGCGCCTCGTCCGCGCGACCGAGGATCTCGCGCAGGCCAGCGAGGCTCGCGTCACCCGGCTCGCGCGGCGCACCGGGCGCGACCGGGGCGAGCCCGTGCACGAGCCACGCGGCGTCGGACAGCGACGCGAACCCCTCGCGCCGTGGCGAGTCGAGTGCGCCGCCGAGCATGCGGAGCCCGAGTCCGACGAGGGGCGCCTGCTCGGGAAGCGCGCGGAACGTGAGGAGGTCGTCGAGCAGGGCGTCGTCGAGAGACCGCAGTGCCGAGGACACACCGCGTGTGGGCGTGGGATCGGTGGGCTCCGCCGATCGGGAGGCCATGAGCGCCGGTGTCGTGTGACCGAAGTCCTCGCGCTCGACGGGGGCCGCCGCGCGGATCGGCTCGAGGAACTCCGCCGCGGCCTCGTCGATCGCGAGGACATCGACCGTGAGGAAGCTGCGCGCCCTGATCGCCTCGGGCAGCTGAGGGACGTCGGGCATGCGCATCGACGTCGCGAAGAGATTGAGCGACGGCGGGGCGACCGCGGCGAGGTCGCGCACGGCTCGCAGCGCGTCGGCCGAGTGCGCCGAGTCGAAGACGATGCTGCCGCCCACGAGCACGGGGGCCGCGACGAGGTCGATCTCGATCTCGGTCACGATCCCCGCGATGCCGCCCGCGCCGCGCAGCGCCCACATGGTCTCGGGGTCGCTCGCGTCATCCACACGCTCGTGCGTCCCGTCGGGTCGGACGATCCAGGCCGCGCGCAGCGCGTCGGACCCGAGGCCCGCCGATCGGCTGAACCACGAGTGTCCCCCGCCGAGGGTGTAGCCCGTCGCGCTCACGACGCGGCTCGTGCCGGCGGGCGCGACCAGTCCCGTGCCGTCGAGGGCGTCGATGACCGCGCCCCAGGCGACGCCGGCGCCGATGCGCGCGATGCGGGCCTCCTGGTCGATCTCGAGCGCATCGAAGGCGCGGGGTCGAACGAGCACGGCGCCCTCGAGATCCGAGGCCGCGCCGTGCCCGCACGGCTGGACGGCGAGCACGACGCCCTCCTCGCGCGCGAAGGCGACGAGGGCGACGAGGTCGTCGACACCGGCCGGCTCAGCGACCGCCGCGGGCCGCTGCTCGACGGAGAGATTCCACGGTCGGCGCGCCTCGTCGAAGGCGGCGTCGTCGGGCAGGCGGAGGGAGCCGGAGAGGCGGCCGCGGAGCGCATCGAGAGCGGACATGACCCACACGCTAGCGAGGTCGTCGGACATCCGTCTCCCCCGGCTCCGCATCGAGGAGGACGAGCTCGCGCGTCGCACGCGTCATCGCGACGTAGCGGTCGACCGCGGCCTCGATCCCGCCGCCCGGCGCGTCTGCGCCGGCGAGGAGCACGAGGTCGAACTCGAGCCCCTTCGCGTCCTCCGGCGTCGCCGAGCGGACGCGCCCGTGCGGGCGGAAGTCCGGGTCACCGATCACGCATGCCGTGCCCTCGACGTGCTCGGCGAGCCACCGCTCGAGAATCGCGTCGCGCTCACCCGCCCGCGCCCTCCGCACGGGGATGCCCGAGCTGCGTACGGACACCGGGACGTTCGCGTCGGGCAGGGCGGCGCGGATGACCGGCTCGGCGACCGCCATGATCTCCGACGGCGTCCGGTAGTTGACCGTGAGCGAGGCGACGCGCACGTCGCGCAGACCCGCGCGCGCGAGCCGCTCCTCCCACGAGCCGAGGAAGCCGTGCCGTGCCTGCGCTCGGTCGCCGACGACCGTCAGGCTGCGGGAGGGACAGCGGCGCAGCAGCATCTGCCACTGCGCGTCGGTGAGCTCCTGCGCCTCGTCGACGACGATGTGGGCGAAGGGCCCGATCAGCGCGTCGGGCTCGGGCGCCGGAACGCCCGCCTCGTCGACGAGGCTCTCCCGCGCGTCGTCCCCGCGCAGGATCATCGCGACGCCCATCTCGCTGTCGTCGTTCGCGATGAGATAGTCGGCGATGTCCTCCCGGTAGGCCCGCTGCGCGGACAGCGCCGCCTCGCGCTCCCGCGCGCGGCGCGCCGTCCCGGGATCGCCCAGTCGCATCCGGGCTGCATCGAGAAGCGGGAGATCCGCGCTCGTCCACGCCGCGCCATCCGCCCGCGTCAGCAGCCGCACCTCGTCGTCCGCGAGCCACGGCGCGCAGCGCCGCAGGTACGCCGGCACGGTCCACAGGTCGCTCACGAGATCCGCTGCCTCGAGCCGCGGCCACGCGCGCGTGAAGGCCGTCGCGAGGTCCCTGTCCTGCGCGAGCGCGCGGCGCAGGAGGTCCGCCGGCGCCTCCTCGTCGTCGTGCCGGTCGGCGATGAGCTCGAGCAGCGTCTCCCAGACCTGGTCGCGCGCCTCGTTGTGCGGCGTCCCCGGCTCGGGAGACGCGAACGCGTCGGCCCAGTCATCCGCCGTCACGACGACGTCCGTCCATGGCGTCTCGACGAGCACCTCGTCGACGGGCGGCTCCTCGTAGAGGCGCACGGCCGGCTCGATCGCCTGCACCATCCGCCCGTCCGCCTTGAGAGACGCGACCCGAGGGTCGGGTTCCGCGCGGGCGATGGCGCCCTCGACGACGAGGTCGTCGACCGTGCACACGCGCACGCCCTCCTCTCCGAGACTCGGCAGCACATCCGACACGTAGTCGAGATACGCGCGCGACGGCCCGACGACGAGCACGCCGCCGCCACCGCGTGCCATCCGCGGCTCGGCGTGCAGCAGGTACGCCGCGCGATGGAGCGCGACGACCGTCTTGCCCGTTCCCGGGCCGCCGTCGACGACGAGCGCGCCGGCCGAGGGCGCGCGGATGATCGCGTCCTGATCGGCCTGGATGGTCGCGAGCACATCGCGCATGTGCGGAGAGCGGCTCGCGCCGAGACTCGCGATGAAGGCGGACTGGTCGTCGAGCGCCGCGCCGCTCTCGAGGGCGTCGGCCGTGAACACCTCGTCCCAGTAGTCCACGATGCGGCCGCCGCTCCACCGGTAGCGCCGTCGGCTGCTCAGCCCCATCGGATCGGCGTGCGTCGCGCCGAAGAAGGGCTCGGCCGCGCGCGCCCTCCAGTCGACGAGGAGCGGCTCGCCATCGGCATCGGAGAGGCCGATGCGGCCGATGTAGACGGGGTCGCCGCCCTCGGCGGGCACCATGCGGCCGAGGCAGAGATCGAGGCCGAAGCGCCGCAGCAGGCGCAGGCGGGCCGTCAGGCGGTGGATCTCGAGGTCGCGGTCGAGGGCCTTCTGCCCCTGGCCGGCCGGCGCGCGGCGCTGCGCCTCGAGGCGGTCGGATGCGTCGGCGATCTGGCGAGCGAGGCTCGCGGCGATCGCGGCGAACTGCGCCTCGTCGCGTGCGATGAGCGCGGCGTCGGCCTTGGCGGCGCGGCTGTCGGGAAGGGCGAACGGGCTGAGGGCGGTGGTCATGCGGGCGGCTCCGACAATCGCGACGGCACGGCGGACACCCGCTGCGCGCGGGTGCCGGCCGGAGGGAAGGAGACGATTCTGCCCCGTACCGGGGGCCTTGCGGCAAGCCCCCACCCCGGCCGTACACTGGAACCGCGGGGAGATCAGAGGGCGACGACGCGCGCCGGCGCTCCATCGGCATCGATCGCGAGGGGGAAGACGCCGATCCGCGGATGCCGCTCGAGGCCCGCCAGGCCGCGCAGGTTCTCGACGATGAGCGCGTCGGCGCCGAGCACGATCTCGTGCACGGGGAAGCCCTCCCCGCCCGTCGGGTCGGGGCTCAGCAGGTCGACCGCGAGCACGCGCATGCCGTGCGCGACGAGCCAGGCGGCCGCCGCCGGGTCGAGGTGCGGATGCGCGGTCGCGTCCGCCGACCCGAAGCGCTCCGCCCATCCGGTGTCCAGCACGACGATCGGCCGCAGATCGGCTTCGAGGTCGGCCGACGCCCGACGCAGGTCGTCGAGCGTGATGACCGCGCCGGCGGCGACCTCGCCGAGGTGCAGGACGATTGCCTCGCCTACGAGCTCGTCGAGCGGGATCGCGCCGGTCGTGCGCCCGCCCGCGAGGACGTGGGACGGCGCGTCGAGGTGCGTTCCCGTGTGCGAGCCGAGGTGCAGGGCGGCGACCTCGACGCCGTCGCGCGCGATCTCGAGAGCCGGCTCGATGCGCACCGCGGGGTCGCCGGGATACACGGTCATGCCGGTGCGGATGGGATGGCTGAGATCGCGCATGCGCCGACGGTACACCGTGCCGAAGATTTTCCTTGACATGAATATTCGTCGCAGTGAATACTTCAGTCATGGACCCGCTGCTCGCCGCTCTCGCCGATCCCGCCCGATGGCGGATGATCGAGCTGCTCGCCCTCCGCCCCCGAGCCGTGGGCGAGCTGGCGGAGCTCCTCGGCCTGCGCCAGCCGCAGACCACCAAGCACCTGCAGACGCTCGCGCGCGCGGGCGTCGTCAGCGTGCATCCCCTCGGCCAGCGGAGGGTGTACGCGCTCGAGACGTCGCCCCTCCGGGCTGCGGCGAACCGCCTCGCGAACCTCCTGCAGCAGGCCGATGCGCACGCCGACGAGCGCGAGGTGCTCGATCGCTATCGCGCCGCCATCAGCGCGGAGCGTGCCGCCGCGGACTCCCCTGGATGGGCGGATGGCCGCTCGTTCGCCTTCGAGCGCCACCTCGCCGCCCCGCGCGAGACGGTGTGGCGTCACTGGACCGACGCCGCACTCCTCGCCACGTGGTGGGCGCCGCCGTCTTTCGAGGTCGTCGAGAGCACGATCGCACCGCACCCGGAGGGGGCGGTCGTGCTCGCCTACCGCGATCCGGACGGCGCTCACTACCGGTCGGACGGGCGGGTCCGGGTCGCCGAGGCTCCGGAGCGCCTCGAGTTCGACCTGTCGGTGCGCGACAGCGAGGGCGGTGTGGCTTTCACGGCCCACTACGCGGTCTCGCTCGACGAGGCTCCCCGGGGAACCCGTCTCGTGGCGGAGCTGCACCTCGACGCCACCGCCGTCGCCTCCTCTCCCTTCATCGCCGGCATCGAGACCGGCTGGAACCAGGTGCTCGACAACCTCGTCGCACGCGTCGCCGCGGATCCGCGGCCTGATCGGAAGGAACCCCTCTCATGAACGCTCACGCACCTCGCAGGGTCACGGCGAACCTCACCCTCACCCTCGATGGACGCTTCAACGGCCCCGGCGGGCCCGGCGACCTCGCGGCGATCGTCCCGTACGCGGTGACCGATGTCGCACGCGACCAGATGCACCGCATGCACGAGAACGCGACGACGGCCGTGCTCGGACGCGGCAACGCGCAGGGGTTCCTCGGCTTCTGGCCTTCCGTCGCCGACGACCCCTCCGCAGACCCGCGCGACCGCGGCTACGCCGCCTGGCTCCGCGATGTCGAGAAGGTGGTCCTCTCGTCCTCCCTCTCGGAGGCGCCCTGGGAGCGCACGCGCATCGTCTCGGCCCCCGTCGCCGACGTCGTGACGCAGCTGCGCGCGTCCGGCGAGGGCGACATCCTCGTCAACACCAGCCCGAGCCTCATCCGCCCGCTCCTCGCCGCGGACCTCATCGACCGGCTCTACCTCATCGTCTGCCCCGAGATCTCCGGCGGCGGCGAGCGGCTGCTCGAGGACGGGCTCCCGTCGTCGTCCTGGCGCCTGGTGCTGCACGAGGCCGGCGACCGCGGGGAGCTCGCGCTCGTCTACGACCGAGCGCGCTGAGGACTCATCCGTCCGCGATTGCACCCTGCGGGATGTGGACGAGCCGGACGCCTCCGGCCTCGACCGCCTCGCCGATCGCGGTGCCGATGTCGCCCCGTCGCTCGACGCGCACGCCCCGCGCGCCGAAGGCATCCGCGAGCGCAGCCCAGTCCGGCTGGACGAGATCGACGCCGATCGGCGCGATGCCCCGGTCGATCTCGTTCTGCCGGATCTCCGCGTAGCCGCCGTTGTCGACGCACACGACGACGAGGTCGAGCCGCTGCTCGACCGCGGTCATGAGCTCGTTGACGCAGAACATGAGCGCGCCGTCGCCCAGGACGGCGACGACGGGCCGCTCGGTCTGGGCGACCCGGGCGCCGATCGCGGCGGGTAGTCCGTATCCGAGCGTCGCGTAGGTCGGCGTGTAGAGCAGCGAATGCGGGCGCGCCTGGCGGAGCACGTTCGCGAGCGCCATGTAGACGATCTGCGACGAGTCGCCTGCGACGACCGCGTCGTGGGGCAGGGCTCGCGCGATGGCCTCGGCGAGCGCGACGGTCTCCGGGAGGGCCTCACGTGTCTCCGCGAGGATGGCCGCGCGCGCGTCGGCGAGGTCCGGCGCGGGGCGCGTCCGGATCGCGAGCTCGGCGAGCAGCGCGTCGAGGACGGCCCGGCAGTCGCCCACGATCCCGACCGTCGCCTCGAGGTTCTTGTGCACCTGCGCGGCCGAGATGTCGATGCGGATGACCCGGCCGCGTGCGGCGAGTGCGGGAGCCCACAGCTCGGCCTCGCCGAGCTTCGAGCCGAGCACGACGAGCACGTCTGCGTCCTCCGCGACCCCGCGCGCCGACGCGAGTCGCAGGTTCGAGCCGAGCGACAGGGGGTGGTGCTCGTCGACCGTCCCCTTGCCGTTGAGGGTCGTCAGCACCGGAGCGCCGAGGCGCTCGGCGAGCGCCGTCACCTGCGTCGCGGCGCGCGTGGCGCCCCCGCCGGCGACGATCACGGGGCGCCGGGCGCCCTCGAGAAGCGCGACAGCACGGGCGACGGCGGTCGCGTCCGGCCGTGCCGCYGGGCGGAGCTCGCGCGGCGCCCGTGCGGCGACCGGCACCTCGGCCGGCGCCTCGAGCACGTCGAGCGGGATCTCGATGTGCACGGGGCGCGGCCGCCCCGTGCGGAAGAGCGCGAAGGCGTCGTGCACGGCGTCCACGGCCTCAGCCGCGCTCTCGACGCGGCGCGACCACTCCGCGATCGCACCGACCATGGCGCTCGCATCCTTGGTCTCGTGGAGCGTGCCGACGTCTCGGAACTCGTCTCCGCGCGCGACCCCGGGCGACAGCACGAGCAGCGGGCGGGACTCGCAGAACGCCGTGCCGATCGCGCTCATGGCGTTCTGCAGACCGGGCCCCGAGGTCGTGATGACGACGCCCGGCATCCCCGTCAGCTGCGCCCAGCCGTCCGCCCCGTAGCCCGAGCCCTGCTCATGGCGATTCGTGACGACGCGGATGCCGAGATCGGCCAGCGGGCGGTAGAGCTCGAGGTTGTGCGTGCCGGGGATGCCGAAGACGGCCGTGACGCCGTAGGCGCGGATCGTCTCGAGCACCGCACGCCCCGCGGTGTCCGCGTCGCGCGCCCCGGTCACGAGCCGACCTCCGCGCGGTGACGGCGCTCGCCGCCGATCCATGTCTCCCTGACCCGGATGGCGGCGATGCGCTCGGGCTCGACCGCGAGCGGGTCGTCGCTCAGCACGGCGAAGTCCGCGCACTTCCCGACTTCGAGCGAGCCGAGATCGTCCTCCCGCCCGAGCGACACCGCGCCTTCGTAGGTGTGGGCGCGCAGCGCCGCGCGCGCGGACACGCGCAGGTCGTCGGGGCCGAGACGGCGCCCGCGTCGCGTCACCCGCGTCACGGCCGTCTGGATCGCCTCGAGCGGGATGGGCTCGGCGACCGGCGCATCCGACGAGATCGTGATCGGCACGCCGGCGGCCTCGAACTCGCCCAGCGGGTTGAACCGCTCCCCCGGGGTTCCGATGGCCTCCTCGACGCCCTCGCCCCAGTTGTAGTAGTGCTGCGTCTGGTTCACCGGCCGGATGCCCGCTGCAGCCATCCGGCGGATCTGGTCGGCCGTCGGCAGGCCGCAGTGCTCGATCCGATGGCGGGCGTCGGGATCGGGGCGCTCGGCGAGCGCCGCCTCGATCGCCGACACGACCATCTCGATCGCGGTCGGCGACTGCGCATGCGTGGCGGTCTGCAGGCCCGCGGCATGTGCGCGGCGGATGAGCTCTGCGTACTCGGCGGGCTCGTGGTAGAACTGGCCCGTGCGGCACGGGTCGCCCACGTACCCGTCGGGGAAGTACGCCGTCCATCCGCCGAGCGTGCCGTCGGCGTAGAGCTTGATGCCGGCGAAGCTCAGGTGCGCGTTGCCGAACGCGCCGACGAGCCCCATCTCGAGTGCCTCGTCGAGGAGGTGCGAGAGCAGGTACATCGACACGCGCAGCTCGAGCCGCCCGGCCTCGGCGAGGCGCAGGTACATGTCGAACTCGCGACGCGAGACCTGGGCGTCGCCGATCGCGGTCACACCGCCGTCGAGGAACCGGCGGGTCGCGACATCGAGCTGGCGCAGGTGCTCCTCCGGCTCGTCGGCGAGGTGGAAGTTCGGTCCGTGATGGCCGATCTTCACGCCGTGCACCCCCGTGAGGATGTTGCAGGCCGCGTCGGACAGCTCGCCCGTGAGCTCGCCGTCTGCGTCGCGGAAGAACACGCCGCCCTCGGGGTCGGGCGTGCCGCGGTCGACGCCCGCGCGCTCGAGCGTCACGCTGTTGACGACGCCGCCGTGGCCCGAGGCGTTCATGAGGTAGACCTCGCGCTCGGTCGACACCTCGTCGAGCTCGAAGCGGGTCGGGTGACGGCGCTCGGCGAGGTTGCGGTGCTCGTACCCGTAGCCGCGGACGGGACGCCCCTCGGGGAGGCCCTCCGCCGCGGCGCGGAGCAGCGCGACGATCTCGGGGATGCTGCCCGCCTTCTCGGGCCCGCAGTCCACCCACGTCATCATCTGCCCGTACATGAGCGGATGCGCGTGCGCGTCGACGAAGCCCGGCACGACGACGCCGTCGCCGAGGTCGGCGGTCTCCGGATCGAGGCCGAGCGCGTGCGCGGCCGCAGCGCATGTCTCGCGGTCGCCGACGGCGAGGATCCGGCCGCGATCGATGAGCATCGCCGTCGCGGTCGTGTCGCGGCCGTCGACAGTGTGGATCGCACGCGCGACGATCATCCGCGGCGCGGTCTGAGCGGGTCGGTCGAAGGGGGTCAGCTTCCTCATGGGAGTCGGTTCGTCCTCGTGTCGGTGCGGGGCGTGAAGGACGCCGTGACGGGCGCCTCGTCGGAGTGCTGGGGAGCGAGCCGCGTGCAGATGCCCGCGAGCACGGCCATCCCGGTGAACATCGCGATCACCGACCAGACGCTGCCGGTCCACGCGATGAGCTGCGTCGCGAACCAGGGCGAGAACCCTGCCCAGACCGCCGCGCCCACGCCATAGGCGAGCGCGATCGACGTGTAGCGCGCCTGAGGGCGGAACATCTGCGCGAGGATCGCGGCGATCGGAGCGTACGTCGCGCTCATGGCGACGCGCACGAGCGAGGCCAGGAGGAAGACGGCCGGCTCGATCCGCCCCGGCATGACGAGCAGGAAGGGCGCGAACGTGAGCACGGAGGTGACCAGGCCGATGTACATGATGTTCTTGCGCCCCCAGCGGTCGCCCAGCCACGCGATGGGGAGCGTCACGAGGAACTCGACGAACGACGCCACGGTCATCGCGTCGAGGATCAGCTGCTCGCTGAGCGCGACCGTCTCGCCGGTCGCGTATGCCGTGGCGAACGTCGTCGCGAGGTAGTAGCCGCCGGTCGAGATCGGCAGCAGGCCGATGCCGAGGAGGATCGGCAGCCAGTTGGCACGCAGCGCGAACGCGAGCGGCATGGACTGCTTGCGCCCCTCGACCTTCGAGGCGAAGACCGGCGACTCCTCGACGCGGTAGCGGACCCACAGCCCCACCCCGATGAGCACGATCGACGCGATGAACGGGATGCGCCATCCGCCGTCGATGATGAAGGTCTCGCCGCCGCGCGACATGATCGCGAAGACGCCGGACGCGAGCAGCGCGCCGGCGGGGTTGCCGAGCTGCGTGAAGCCCCCGTAGAAGGTCTTCGACTTCTCGGGCGCGTGCTCGACGCTCATCAGGACGGCGCCGCCCCACTCGCCGCCGACGGCCAGCCCCTGCAGCGCGCGCAGGGCGATGAGGAGGATCGGCGCGGCGATGCCGATGTCGGCGTACGTCGGCAGGCAGCCGACGAGCACGGTCGCGACGCCCATGAGGAGGAGGGTGATCACGAGGGAGACACGGCGGCCCAGCTTGTCTCCGATGTGGCCGAAGACGATGCCGCCCAGCGGACGGACGAGGAAGGCGACGGCGAACGTCGCGAAGGCGGCCGCTGTCTCGGCGAGCGGGTCGTCGCTCGGGAAGAACAGCGGTCCGAAGACGAGGGCGGCGGCGGTCGCGTAGACGTAGAAGTCGTACCACTCGATCGTGGTGCCGACGAACGCGGCGAAGCCGGCGCGCCGCGCTCTGCTGTGCGTGGAAGTCATGGTGGCCGCTCCTTTGCGGGGGTATCGGGTTGCATCGGATGCTACGAGCGGCCGGCAGGCGGAGCAAGGCCAGAACTCCAGGAGAATCTCGCTGTCGCCGATGTTCCGATTCGAGGAACGCGCAGATCCGCTCGCGGTGTCTCCTTGAATCGCGAGTAGACTTCACTTCTGCGCGCGTCGACGCGCGTTCCACGGAATCTCGCGGATCGGAGACGGGATGGACTTCGAAGCCGACCTCGTTCGGGCGCTGCAGGAGGACGGGCGTGCGAGCATCCACTCCCTCGCGCTGAGGCTCGGGCAGTCCCGCGCGGCCGTCTCGACACGGCTCCGCGCGATGCTCGCCGACGGCACCGTGCGCGTCGTCGCCGCGGTCGATCCCGCCTTCCTCGGTCAGCACGTGCTCGCGCACGTCTCGGTGCGGGCCGATGGCTCCGTGCAGCCCATCGCCGAGCATCTGCGCGGGCTCCCCGAGACCGTGCTCGTCTCAGCCGTGGGCGGCTCGCACGATCTCGTCACCGAGGTGCGGGTCGGCTCCATGGCGACCCTCCACGAGCTGCTCGCGCGCATCCGCGGGCTCAGCGGCGTCGTGGACATCAGCACCCTGATCTACTCGACGGTCGTGAAGGGCTTCTTCGTCTCCGACTATCAGGGCGACCTCGTGATCGACGACATCGACATGTCCCTGATCGAGATGCTGCAGCGCGACGGCCGCATGAGCTATCGCGCACTCGGCGAGGCGGTCCGCCTCTCCCCCTCCGCGGTCACGACACGCGTGCAGCGCCTCATCGCGGGCGGTGTCATCAAGATCAGCGCCGTCGAGGCGCGGGGCCTTGCGCACCGGCAGCTGTCGATGGGGGTCGGGCTCAACCTCTCCGGGGAGGACGACGCCGTGATCGACGCGCTGCGCGAGTGGCGCGGCGTCGACTTCGCCGCTCGCACGCTGGGCCGCTTCGACGCGGTCGCGACGCTCGTGGAGCCGACGGCGGGCGCGCTGTACGCGAGCCTCGAACGACTCCGCACGCTCCCTGGCGTCGCGCGGATGGAGTCGTGGCTGCACCTCGCGGTGCTCAAGGAGGACTACGCGCGGACGCTGCGGCCCGCCGCGCGCTGAGGCCTCAGCCCTCCAGCGACTGCTCGGCGAGGTGCACGCTGCGCTCGGCACGCGCGCGACGCCGGACGGGGAGCATCGGGACGAGGTACACCGCGAATGTCACGGCGAACGCGGCGGCGGTCGCGCCGATCGGACTCGGCCAGACATAGGTGAGGAGATAGGACACGAGCGCGCCGACGACCCAGGCGATGATCGCGATCGGGTTCACCCCCTTCGCGAACCAGTAGCGGCCGCCCGAGCTGCGGAGGATGTCCGCGTTGTACGACCCGCGCCGGATGACGTAGTAGTCCACGATCATGATCGCGAACACCGGCACGAAGAACGCGCCGATGACCGTGAGGAACGTCGTGAACTGGTCGAGCAGCGCGAGCCACGTCGAGCCCGCGATCGAGATCGCGCCGAGGATGAGCGCGGTGGGGAGGAAGCGCGGCTGCCAGCCGGGCAGGGAGTTCATGACCGACGTCGTCATCCCGTACACGACCATCGTGTTCGTCGCCATGACCGAGACGAAGATCACCACCGCGATCGGCGCCCCGAACGCCGTCACGAGCGCGGTCGGGTCGAACGGCGCCCCGTCGCCACCCGACAGGAGGATGTACGCGAATGCGGTCGCTCCGAGCGACATCGACACGATCGTCGAGGTCGCGTAGCCCGCGACCGAGCCGACGACGCCCGCACGCGAGGTCCGCGCGAGCCGGTTCACATCGGCCGACAGCACGGTCCACGAGATCGCCGTCGCGATGACCATGTCGAGCACGAACACGTGGGTGAGCTCGCCGGTCGGCTCGAGCGCGAAGTAGTCCGCCGGAGGGAACGCCGTGAACGCCTGCGCGAACATCCATCCGATGACGATGAGCATGAGCACCGCGAGCCACGGCTCGACCCGGGCGATGCCCTCGTGGCCGAAGATCGCGAGGACGACCACGATCGCCTGGCACAGCACCGAGAACAGGACCGGGTTCGAGAAGCCCGTGAGCTGCGCGACGAGCGCGTCGACCGTCACCCCCGCGAGCATGGCCTGCACCCAGCTCCATCCCATGAGCACGAACACGTTCGCCGCGAGCGGCAGCAGGCTGCCGCGGGTGCCGAACGCGCCGCGTGTCAGCGCCATCGTCGGCAGGCCGGTGCGTGTGCCGATGTTGCCGACGGCCGCGAGCACGGCCACGCCCGCGAGCGTGCCGATCACGATCATGAGAAGCGCGCCGCCGTAGTCGATCCCTGGCACGAACAGCGTGCCCGTCAGAAGAGTCGTCACGACGAGGTTGGCGGCGAGCCAGATCATCCCGACACGCCGGACCGCGAGCGTGCCCGTAACGGGGCCGGTCGCATCGGCGGGGGTCTCTCGACGGCGTTCGGATGACATCGGCGTCTCCTCGGGGTGCGGCTCAGTCGCCGGCGGGAAGGGGTGACAGGTGCTCGTGGATCGCGACGAGGCGATCGCCGTCGACACGGAAGACGATGCTCTCGCGCTCGCGGTACGCCTCCTCGCCGGCGCCGGTGTCGACCCGGGTCGCCACCGTGTGGCTGAAGACCGCACCGCCGGGGTAGGTCTGCACGAGCGCGTCCGACGACGTGCAGGACAGCACGCGCCATCCCGATTCGGTCCACGACCTCCACAGGATCTCGTACGACGCCCGGTCGTCGAGCCGCGCGGCCTCGGTGTGGAACACGAACGAGGCGTCGGGTGCGAAGCGCGCGAAGTAGCGCCGGGTGTCGGTCGCGGCGAACGCGTCGACGATGGCGGCGGCCGCCGCCGCGACCTCGTCCTCGCCGGGCGTGCGGACGCTCATCGCTCGACCCGGGGCGCCATCGCGCTGATGAGCTCGTACGCGACGTGCGACGCCGCGACGGCCGTGAGCTGCGCGTGGTCGTAGGCCGGCGCGACCTCGACGACGTCGGCTCCGACGATGCGCTTGTCGGCGAGGGCGCGCAGGATGCGCAGGAGCTCGCGCGAGGTGAGGCCGCCGGCCTCGGGCGTCCCCGTGCCCGGGGCATGCGCGGGATCGAGCACGTCGATGTCGATCGAGATGTAGAGCGGCGCGTCGCCGATCCGGGTGCGGATCCGCTCGATCGCGCGCTCGACGCCGTCCTCCTCGATCTGCTCGCTCGTCACGATCGCGAAGCCGAGGCGCTCGTCGTCGACGAGGTCGGCCTGCCCGTACAGGGGGCCGCGCGTTCCGACGTGCATGCTCGCGGTCTGGTCGATGAGCCCCTCCTCGCTCGCGCGACGGAAGGGCGTGCCGTGCGTGACGGGCGCGCCGAAGTAGGTGTCCCACGTGTCGAGGTGGGCGTCGAAGTGCAGCACCGCGACCGGTCCGTGGTCGCGCGCGACGGAGCGCAGAAGCGGAAGCGCGATCGTGTGGTCGCCGCCGATCGTCACGAGGCGCGTTCCTCCTGCGCGCAGCGCCGTCGCTGCTTCGTCGATCGCGCGGACCGCGTCGTCGATGTCGAACGGGTTCGCCGCGATGTCGCCCGCGTCGGCGACCTGCTGAGCGGCGAACGGCGAGACGCCCTGCGCGGGATTGAACGGCCGCAGCAGACGGGACGCCTCGCGGACGTGAGCGGGACCGAACCGGGCGCCGGGGCGGTAGCTCACGCCGCTGTCGAACGGAACGCCCACGACGGCGATGTCGGCTCGGTCCACCTCGTCGATGCGCGGGAGGCGCGCGAAGGTGGCGATGCCCGCGAAGCGGGGGACGACGGATGCGTCGACGGGGCCGATGGGTTCGGTCATGGCGGGTCCTCCTGTGCGGGATCGCCTGGATCCTACGCACGCAGAGGATGGGCCCGCAAGCGCGGAAATCCAGCGCTTGCGGGCCTCAGGAGAAGGAATCTCGGGCAGCTCCGGCGATATCCGCACGAGTGTCATGTTCAGCGCACGGGACGCTGGAGTTCTGCACCCGCCGATCGCCATTCCCCCGATTCTCGGGAGCGGAGGCGGCGCGCCGATTCAGAGGTCTTCGGCGGCGAGATCGCCCTCCCCGTCCTCGCCGAGCTCGGCGACGACCGGATCCTCGTCCTGCGTCTCCGGCTGCACGTCGCTCACGGGGAGGTCGGCCGCCGGGATCTCGTCGTCGTCCGCCGGGATCTCGTCGGGGTCACGGCCGGTCGCCGTCTCCTCGCTCGCGCCCTCCCCCGCATCGCGCGCCTCGGTCTGCTCCCACTCCGCCTGCGCAGGATCGGCCGACGGGTCCGCGTACGCGGTCGCCTCCGCATCCCGGACAGGGCGGATGGCGTCGGGGTCGTCGGTCAGGCGGCTGTCGTTCGCGTCCATGGGGTCCTCCTGTCGGAGCCGGGTGTCGGTACCCGTCCACTCTGCGCGACGACGCGGTCCGCGCCGAGGGGCTTGATCCGCGACCGCGCGCGCGTTATCGCGGGCCCTCGTCAGACCTTCGCCGGCGGGAGCCGCTTGGCGTCCTGCGACGGGAAGATCACCTTCTGCACGATGATGATGATGCTCGCCGCCACCGGGATCGCGACGAGCGCGCCCAGCACGCCGCCGAGGGCACCGCCCGCGACGGCGGCGATGACGACGATCGCGCCCGGCACGGCGACAGCCTTGCTCATGATGCGCGGACTCAGCACGTACGCCTCGATCTGCATGTAGACGAGGTAGTACCCGAACGCGATGAGCGCCGTCACCGGCGAGGCGATCAGGCAGATCAGCGAGTTGACGATCGACGCGCTGAGCGTTCCGACGAGCGGGATGAGCGAGCCGATGAACGCGATGAGCGCGAGGAGCGCCGGCATGGGCGCCCCGATGATGCTCAGCACGATGAGGCTGAGCACGCCGTTGATGAGCGCGAGGCTCGCCTGGCCGATCACGTAGCGGCCGACCGCACTCGAGATCTCCTCGAGCACCTCGGTGAAGCGCGCCCGCTGATAGGCGGGAACGAAGCGCGCCGCGAGGCGCTTCATGCCGCGCAGCGATGCCATGAAGTAGAGCGTGAGGATGAGCACGATCGTCATGCCCGTGACGCCGCCCGCGATGCCGGCCCCGACCGCGACGATGCCTCCGCCGATCTGGGTGAGATTGGCCGGATCCTGGAGGAAGCTCAGCGCCTGCCCGGCCGCGTCCTCGAACGACGACCCGAACTGCGCGCTCAGCTGCCGGTACCAGTCGCTGGCCATGACGTCGCGCACCATCTGCGGCCCGTTGTCGATGAGGTTCGTCACCTGCTGCACGAGCACGGGGACGATCGCGAGCACGATGCCGGCGAACGCGAGCAGCACGCCGGCCACGACGATCGCGACCGCGGCCGGGCGCGGGAGCCGCCGCTCGATCGCGCGGACGACCGGATCGAGACCGAGCGCGAGGAACAGCGCGATCCCGATGTACACGAGGACCGTGGCGAGCTTGCCCACGAGCGACCCGATGAGCAGCGCGACGAGCACGCCGAGCGCCCCGAAGAGGCCGAAGGTGAACGGGCGGATGCGCCAGCCCACGAGCCTCGCCTCGATCGGCCCACGGGGCTCGCTCTCGACCGTCGTCCGCCGCATGGCTGTCTCCCCCGCGCTCGATGCCGTTCCTCTGCCGATCTTAGGCGCGCGTGATGCTCAGTCGTCGTCGAGGAGGGCGGCCGCGTACATGGGCCGCGCGGCATCCGCGCTCGGCGGATGGAAGAGGCCCGCCGTCGCGTCGCGGTACAGGCGGCTGAGCTCGCTGCCGTTGTCAAAGCCGCTGCCGCCCGCGCACAGGAGGGCGGTCTCCGCGGCCCTGCGCGCCGCGTGCGACGCGTTGAGCCGCGCGCTCACGAGCCGCAGCGGCCATCCGGCGCCGTGCTCGACGAGCTCGTCGAAGTCGCGCGTATAGGCCTCGAGCTGCGCGGGCACCGCGAGGTACGCCATGTGCGCATCGGCGAGGCGCACCCGCGCCTCGGGCACCTCGGCGAACGTCGTGCCGGTCTTCGCCGACCGCCGCCGCTTCAGCGCTTCGGCCCCCAGATCGAGCGCGCGGCGTGCGATGCCCGCGTAGACCGACCCGACGAGCAGCTGGAACGCGCTCGTGATCGCGAACACGAGGAGGTCGGGATGGCGTCCCGCCGGGATCCGGCGAGCGACCCGGTCGGCGCGGAGCGGCACGCCGTCGAGGATGGTCGCACGGCTCTGCGACGCGCGCATGCCGAGCACGTCCCACTGGTCGGAGACCGTGATGCCGGGCGCGTCCCGGTCGACGAAGCCGTACACGAGCACGGGGTCGTCGGGAACGGAGCCGTCGCGTCCGTGCACGATGAGGCGCGTCCACACGGGCGAGAGCGACGTGAAGATCTTGACGCCCGTGAGGCGGTACCCGCCGTCGCCGTCGGGCTCCGCGACGGTGTTCGACCCCTGAAGCACCCAGTCGTTCGACGGCTCGCTGATGCCGAACGCGAAGATCTCGCCCGCCATGGCCTCCTCGAGCACCCACGCCAGCGACCGGTCGCCGCGCGCGAGCATCGCCTGGACGACGCCCGTGCACATGAGGTGCATGTTGATCGCGAGCGCCGTGGCCGGAGCCGCCCCGGCAAGACGCTGCTGCAGCCGGGAGACGTCGCCGAGGCCGAGGCCGGCCCCGCCGAGCTCCTCGGGGACGAACAGCGTCAGATAGCCGACTGCGCGCAGCTCCTCGAGGTCCTCGTCGAAGAAGCGGTTCTCCCGGTCGTACACGGCGGCGCGCTCCCGGAACCGCTCCAGCAGATCGTCGGGGAGGTACCGCTCGGCGAGCTCAGCATGCCTGCGTTCCCGGTCCATGTGTCTCCTCTCCGCGCGCGATGAGCAGCGCGCCGTTGTGCCCGCCGAAGCCGAACGACGTCGACAGCACGGCGGCGACGTCAGCGCGCCGCGCCGCGCCGGCGACCACGTCCCATCCGGGCTCGGGGTCGTCGAGATTGAGCGTGGGCGGCAGGATGCCGTCGCGGATGCTCAGCGCCGCGATGATCGCCTCGACGACGCCCGACGCGCCGAGCAGATGCCCGGTCGACGACTTCGTCGCGCTGAGGGGGATGGCGCGGGCGCGGTCGCCGAGGGCGGCCTCGAGCGCCGCGAGCTCGGCCGCATCGCCCGCCGGCGTGCCCGTGCCGTGCGCGTTCACGTGCTGCACCCGCTCGGCTGTCACGCGTGCGTCATCGAGGCAGGCGCGGATCGCGGCCGCCGCGCCCGCGCCGTCGGGGCGCGGAGCGGTGGGATGGTGCGCATCGCTCGATGCGCCGAATCCCGCGACCTCGGCGATCGCACGGGCACCGCGAGCCCGCGCGCCGTCGACCGACTCGAGCAGCACGGCCGCGGCACCCTGCGACATGACGAAGCCCGTTCGGCCGCGGTCGAACGGCCGCGATGCCGCCGACGGGTCGTCCTCGTATCCCGTCGCGAGCGCACGCAGGTTGGCGTTCGAGGCGAGGTTCACGGGTCCGAGGCAGTCCTCCATCCCCACGACGAGCACGGCGTCGGCGTACCCGTGCCGGATGCGGCGCATGCCCTCGCCGATCGCGACGGCGCCGCTCGCGCACGTGGCCGAGACCCCCGAGGCGGCTCCGGTGAGGCCATGCCTCTGGCTGAGCAGAGCGGCCGCCGCGTCGGGCGCGCCGTGCATCGCGAGAGCGAGCGGGACCGCCCGCGGCCCGCGGGCATCCAGCGCTCTCGTCGCGCGCTGCATGGCGTCGACCGGCCCCGAGCCGGTCGCGGCGATGACATCGACGCGGCCGCCGAGCATGCCGCGCGCATCCGCGTCGTCGATCGCCTCGTCTCCTGCGGCGACAGCCCACTGGAGCACGGCGCTGAGGCGCCGCGCGAGGCCGGGCTCGAGGAGGTCGGATGCATCGAAGTCGCGCACCTGGCCCCCGATGCGGACGGGGAGCTCGGCGAACTCCGGCCCGTCCAGCACGCGGATGGCGCTGCGGCCGTCGGCGACGGCGCGCCACATCGCGGGGACGCCGATGCCGCTCGGCGTGACCGCGCCGGCTCCCGTGATCACGACGCGGCGGCTCACAGGCGCTCCGCCTCTCCGCGCACGGCGAGTTCCGTCGCCTCGGCACGCCGGATCTTGCCGCCGACGGTCCGCGGCAGGCGAGCGACCCGGTACCAGCGGCGCGGCACGAACTGGGGGGCGAGGTGCGAGCGCGCGTGCGCCAGGAGCGCCGCCTTGTCGGGTGCGTCGCCCTCGAGGATGAGGGCGACGGCCGTCCCGAGGCGCCCGTCGGGCAGGGCGACCGCACAGGTCGCCCCGACCCCGGCCATCCCGTCGAACGCCCGCTCGACGTCGGGCAGCGCGACCTTGTGGCCCCCGGTCACCGCGATGTCTCCGGCGCGCCCGATGAGCTCGAGACGGCCGCCGATGATCCGCGCCTGATCGTGGACCGTGGCCCACCCCGACGCATCGCGCAGCACGGCGTCGGTCGTGCCCGAGACGTAGCCGTCGGAGCACGCGGCGGCGCGCACCCACAGGGTGCCGGGCTCGCCGTCGGGCAGGTCGACGCCGTCGGCGTCGCGGACACGCACGGCGATCCCGTCGTAGACGTCGATGAGCGTGCCGTCGCCGCCGCGGCTGTCGCCGATGAAGCCGATCTCCGCCGCGCCGTAGTAGCTGATCAGGCGCACGTGCGGGAGCGCCGAGGCGAGGCCCGCGCGGATGCGCGCCGGCAGGTTCGCGCCCCCGGTCACGACGAGCTCGAGCGACGCGAGCCGGTCGGGGTCCCGCCGAGCCGCGGCGGTGAGCGCTTCGACAACCGCAGGGACCGCGACGACGCGCGTGACGTGCTCGTCGCGGATGCGCCGGGTCGCGTCGAGGGGGTCGAACGCGTCGGCGAGGTGCACGCTGCCGCCCGTCGCCAGGCACTCGATCACGGCGTAGAGCGTGAGGCTGTACGAGACGGGGCCCGGCGCGAGCGTCGCGACACCGGGCAGCGGCTCGAGATGGGCGCTCGACACGGCGACGTTCTCGCGATACTGCCGGCGGGTCTTGAGGAACGCCTTCGGGTCGCTTGTCGTGCCTGAGGAGAAGAGCATGAGGAACGGCTCGTCCGCGTCGCGCACGGCGGGCGGCGCGGCCGGCCGCGTCTCGGCCTCTCGGCGCCGGACGTCGTCGAGCGAGAGGACGACGCCTCTCCAGCCGGCCTCCGCGAGCGCGGCGGCGAGCGCGGGATCGTCGCTCACGACGACGCCGATCCCGGTCGCGACGACGACGCGCACGCGATGCGCGAGCGGCCAGCGCGGGTCGATGACGGCGGAGACGGATCGGTGCCCCGCGAGCCCCGCGACGAGGCGCGCCGTGTGGAAGGCCGAGGTGACGCTGACGGCCGTGATCGGGATGCCCTCCGTCTCGCGCGCCGGGGCGGGCGGATGGTCCTGGGCGCCGTGGAGCGCGTCGACGACCGCGAACACGCGCCGCGAGTCCTCGACGAGGTCGGCGTACGAGAGCCGCTCGCCCTCCCCCGCGATCGCCGTCCGGTCGGGATGCCGCGACGCGACATCGAGGATCGTCGAGGTGATCGGCACGGACCCAGTCTAGGAACCCGTCCGGATGCCGACTCAGCGCCCGCGCGCGAACACGGCGTGCAGGAGCGGGAGCGCGGAGGCCGCCATGAGCCAGCCGCCGAGCGCCGCGTCGCCCGCGTGCAGGATCGCCCCGGCGATGAGAAGCGCGCTGAACACGATCGCGGAGCCCAGCCGCCGCGCGAGGTTCTCGAGCCGCGACAGGCGCCGATCCAGCCGTGGGGTCGACACCTCGACGGATCCGTCCTCGATCCTCCCGATGAGGCCGTCGAGCCGCTTCGGCAGGCGCAGCGCGAGGCCTGCGGCGTCGAGCGCCTCCTTGGCGACGTCCTGCACGACGTTGCCGCCCTCGTCGCGCAGCAGCTGAGCGGCGTACGGCTCGACCGAGTCCCACAGGTTGAAGCGCGGGTCGAGCGCGCTGCACACCCCGGAGGTCAGCGACATGGCGCGCACGACGAGGAGGAAGTTCTCGGGCAGCTGGAACGGCATCGCACGGGCGAGATCGCCGAACTCCGCCGCGAAGTCGCGGAACTCACGCGGATCCACCTCGCGCAGCTCGGCGAACCCCATCCCGCCGAAGCGGGCGAAGAGCGCAGCGAGCGCGCGCTCGAGCTCGGCGACATCCGCGGAGGGCAGGAGGGCGCCGACCGACCGGATCGCGTCGACGAGACCGCGGCCGTCGCGGGCCGCCGCGGCGACGAGCGCCTTGCGCAGCCCCGCGCGGGTGCTCGGCGGGACCTCGCCCATCATCCCGAAGTCGATGAAGGTGAGCTTCCACGATCCATCGCCCGTCGGCGTCACGAAGATGTTGCCGGGGTGCGGGTCGGCGTGGAAGTACCCGTGCACGAAGAGCTGGTCGAACATGACCGAGGCGAACACGGGCGCGACCTCGGCCGGGTCGATGCCCGCTGCGCGCAGCCCGTCGGCGTCGGTGATCTTGATCGCGGTGACGTCCTCCAGGGCGAGGACGCGGCACGTCGTGCGCTCCCAGAGCACGGCCGGCACCGCGACGCGGGCGTCGCCCGCGAAGTCCTCGGCGAAGCGCTCGGAGGCGGCGGCCTCGTGGAGATAGTCGATCTCCTCGCGGCACGTCTGGGCGAACTCCTCGATGAGCGCGGGCATGTCGACCCGCTCGCGGACGACGCGGACGCGGCGCAGCCATCCCGCGACCCGCCGGAGCGCCGCGAGGTCGGTGTCGACGACCGCATCGATGCCGGGGCGCTGCACCTTGAGGACGACGCCGTGGATGCCCGTCTCGGCCGCGTCGGCCGCGGCGGGGCGCGCGCGGTGCGCCTGTCCGAGCGACGCGGCCGCGATCGGGGCCTCGTCGACAGCCGCGAACGCACGGTCGAGCGGGATGCCCAGTTCGGCTTCCGCGAGCGCGCGGACGTCGGCGAAGGCCACGGGCGGCACCTCGTCCTGCAGGCCTTCGAGCTCGGAGGTGATCTCGGGCGGGAGCACATCGAGGCGCGACGACATGAACTGCCCCACCTTGATCATGAGCCCGCCGAGCTCGACGGCGAGCGCATGGAAGCGCCGCGCGAAGCGCGTGAGACGCTGCGTCCTCGTGCGCTCGGCGACGCCCACGAGGCCGATGCGCGGCAGCACGAGCTCGTACCACCACTCGATCGCGAGGTTCCGCGCCGCGAAGCGGAGGATGCGACGGTAGCGCGCTCGGGAGACGTCGTCGACGGGCGCACCCGACGCGCCGGCGGCCGCCACCCCGCTCAGTCCTGCGCCAGGATCGCGTACAGCCGGCGCCGTGCCTCGTCGAGCACGTCCACCGCCTGCTGCACCTGCTCGGGCGTGCCGGTGCGGCCGACCTGGGCCGCGGCCTGCGCGAGCTCGAGTCCGGCCTTCGGCAGCGCCGTGAACGCCGGGCGCTCCGCACCCTCGGACGGCGACCCCCACGGGACGGAGGCGCCCGCGGCCTCCTCGCGGCCGGCGTCGGTCATCACGTACGTCTTGCGGCCGCCCGACTCCTCGGCGCGCACGAGTCCCTCGTCGGCGAGGAGCTGCAGGGTGGGATACACCGAGCCGGCGCTGGGCTTCCAGCTGCCGCCCGTGCGCTCCTCGATCTCGCGGATGATCTGGTAGCCGTGCATCGGCTGCTCGGCGAGGAGCACGAGCACGGCCGCGCGCACGTCGCCGCGCCCCATCCGCGTGCCGCGCTTGTCGAACGACGAGCGCAGCTGCTCCATCATCTGCCACATGCCCTCGAGGGGGTTGCCGCCGCCGAAGCCGCCGGCCGGGAACGAACCGCTCATGATCGTCTCCTTCATCTCGAACGATACTCAACGATATGTCGTCGAGAGCGATCGGGGAAGGGTCATCCGTGAGCGATCCGGGCAGCGGTCCGCAGATCGTCGACGAGGTGATCGAAGGCCGTCTGCCGATCCGTCGCCTCGCGGATGCGCAGCAGGCTCGACGGGTGCGCGGTCACGATCGTCGGCGTCGCCGAGGCGTCCGCCGACTCTAGCACCGTGCCGCGCGCCTCGCCGATCTTCACGGGGGCGCCGAGAACCGACCGCGCGGCGGTTGCGCCGAGCGCCACGATGGCGGATGGCCGCACGAGGGCGATCTCGGCCTCGAGCCACGGTCGGCAGGCGGTGAGATGGCCGACGGCGGGCTTCTCGTGGATGCGCCGCTTGCCGCGTCGCTCGAAGCGGAAGTGCTTGACCGCGTTCGTGCGGTAGACATCCTCATCCGGCACGCTCGCGGCGTCGAGGGCGTCCGCGAGGACGCGGCCCGCCGGGCCGACGAAGGGCTCCCCCTCGAGGTCCTCGCGGTCACCCGGCTGCTCCCCCACGAGCATGAGACGCGCCGCGGACGAGCCGCGCGAGAACACGACCTGCGTCGCGTCCTCCCACAGCTCGCAGCCGCGGCACGTCTCGGCAGCCTGCCGAAGGCCGTCCAGATCTGCCCCCTCGGGAACCCACTCCCCGGCGCCCGGGCGATCGATGTCGGCCATCGCCATCCGTCCGATCAGGCCGCGCGCACGAGCACGCGGCCGTCGTCGACCCTCACCTCCCAGCGCGGCTGCGGCACGCTCGCGGGGCCGCGATCGACGCTGCCGTCGTCGAGGCGGAAGCGGCTTCCGTGCCAGGGGCACGTGACGCAGCCGCTCGGGTCGAGCTCGCCCTCGTCGAGGGGCCCGCCCGCGTGCGTGCACGTGGCCGAGAGCGCGTGGAGATCACCGCGCTGGCGCACGAGCAGAAGCGGCGTGTCGCCGACCGTCACCCTGTTGAGCTCACCCTCGCGGATCTCGTCGTCGGCCGCGACGTCGTTCCACTTCCGGGTCGTCTTCTGGAACGCGGTGTGGTTGACGCCGATGCCCTTGACGTAGGACAGGTGCCCACCGAGGTAGGCCGACGCCAGCGTGACGCTCACCGCGACGAGACTCAGCGCGACGCCGACCCCCCGGTGGCCGCGTCGGCGCGCGAACCACGATGCCGCCTGCAGCACGGAGGCCGTGCCGTTCGTCGCCGCGTGCACGAGGCCGACCCGCTTGTCGGGTCCGTACGTGTCGGACCAGTCCGCCGCGCCGGCGAGCGCCGTCGGCGCCGAGGCGACCAGGCCGAGTCCGACGAGCTTGCGCGAGGCCTCCGCGCTGTCCTCGCCCCCGAGGAGGTCGAGGGCCGTCGCCGCGCCCCATGCGCCGATCGGCAGGTCGGTCAGGACAGGGTGCAGCTGGTGGCCGAGCCACGAGCCCGACAGCGCGTTCTTGACGGGAGCGGCCTTCGTGACGGCCGCGACCCATCCGCTCACCTTCTCGACGATGCCGTCGAGCTCCTTCGCCTTCCCGATGCGCTCGACGAGGTCGTTCACGATCTTGGGTGCCTGCATGTCGTTCCCTCCTTCGTCTCGCGCGCGTCAGTGCATCGTGTCGGGGTCGGAGTCGCCCATGTGGCCCGGCAGCGTCACCGAGAGCACGCGCTCGACGAACGCCGCGTACTCGTCCATGTAGTGGCGGAGGAACTTCTCCGTGCCCTCGTCGGCGACCTCGCCGTCGTCGCCGTAGACCTCGGGCTTGAACGTGATGTAGGCCTCGGGCGCGTTCAGCTGCGGTGCGTCGAGGAAGCTCAGCACGCTGCGCATCGACGACTGCATGACGGCGGTGCCGATCGCTCCGACCGATGCGCCGATGATGCCGGTGGGCTTGCGGGCGAAGGAGTTCTGACCCCACGGCCGCGATCCCCAGTCGATCGCGTTCTTCAGCGGCGCGGGGATCGAGCGGTTGTACTCGGGCGACACGAACAGCAGCCCATCCGCCCCCTCGATGGCGGCCTTGAACTCGGTCACCGCGGGCACCGGGTCCATCTCGTCGTCGCGGTTGTACAGCGGGAGGTCTCGGATGGGGATCTCGGTGAGCTCGAGGCTGTCGGGCGCGAGGCGGATGAGCGCCTTCGCGAGCACGCGGTTGATGGAATCCTGCGAGAGGCTGCCGACGAGGTAGCCGATCCGATGGGTCATGACACGCTCCTTCTCGTTGCGGGTCACTTCGGTATAGCGCGTCGGCCCCCGGCATGTCACGGGGTTGCGCGTTCTCGCCGATGTCGGCATGCGGCCGCGGATGGTCGATGTCGGTGCTGCGTGGAAGGCTGGCGGGAACGACGGGAGGAGAGGGCATGGCAGGTCCCGAGGAGGCGGCCGCGCTCACGCCGGGCGACCTCGCGGAGCTCCGCGAGCTGCTCGTCGCCGAGAGCCGGCGCGCACGCGCGCAGATCGCGTCCCTCACGGGCGCGTTCGACGACATCGTGGGCGCCGCCGACCACACGGCGACCGACGACGAGCACGACCCCGAGGGATCGACGATCGCGCTCGAGCGCTCGCAGACGAGCGCCCTGCTCGTCTCGACGCGCGCTCACCTCGCCGACGTCGACCTCGCCCTCACGCGCATCGACGAAGGAGCGTACGGCGTCTGCGAGAGCTGCGGTCAGCCGATCGCCCGCGAGCGGCTGCTCGCCCGGCCCGCTTCACGCACGTGCGTCGCGTGCGCGGCCCGCGCGCAGCGGCGGCGCTGATCCACCGGATCGCCGGCGACCGTGCCCTCGTCAGGACGCGTCGGCCGGCGGATTGTGCATGAACTCGAGACGGATGCCGCTGTCATCCTCGACGAACGACGCGTAGTACCGGTCGGTGTAGCGCGGGTACTCCTTGGGGTCCCGCACCGGGGTCCACCCCGCGGCGAGCGCGATCGCGTGCATCCGGTCCACCTCCTCGCGCGAGTCGACCGCGAACGCGAGGTGCTGCCATCCGACCCGCCCGTGACGGTGGGGCCCGCTGTCGGGCTCGCGGGGCGGATAGATGATGAACTCCGTGTCGTCGCCGCGCTGCCAGGAGACGGAGCTGCCGTCGTCGAATCCGCACGTGTAGCCGAGCGCCTCGAGGATGGGGTGGTACTGCTCCTTGGCCCGCGCGAGGTCTTCCACGGTGATTCCGAGATGGTCGAGAAGTGCCATGCCCCCAGTGTCGCGGACGACCGCGTTACGCTGTGCACGACGCGAGCGAAGGAGCCGCCATGTCTCGACAGGAAGAGCATCACGTCCCCGCGCCGGGCGAGCCGAGCGTGCCCGAGCTGGAGGACGACGAGACCGTCGCGCCCCGACCCGAGGAGGAGATCGCCGACGTGCTGCGGGCAGAGCCCGACGTCGAGGATCACACCCGCAGCGCGTAGGCGCGCAAGGGGTTGCCGACCGGCGGGGGCCGCTCGCTAGCCTCGGACGATGGCACTCCAGCGGCTCATCCTCATCCGCCACGGCGAGAGCGTCGGCAACGAGGCGGCGAGCGCCGCCGAGCGTGCGGGCGAGGAGGTCATCGACCTTCCGTACCGCGACGCGGACACACCGCTCTCCCCGACCGGCGAGGCGCAGGCGGCCGCGCTCCGCTCGGCACTGCGCGCGCTCGGCGCGGGCGATGCGATCGCCTGGACGTCTCCGTATCGACGCGCGGCGCAGACGGCCGAGCACGCTCTCGCGGAGCTCGGCGCGCCCGCGGTCGCCGACGAGCGCCTCCGCGACCGCGAGCTGGGCGTGCTCGATCACCTGACCTCGCACGGCGTCGTCGCGCGGTATCCGTCGGAGGCCGAGCGACGCGACCATCTGGGCAAGTTCTTCTATCGTCCGCCGGGCGGCGAGTCGTGGGCGGACGTCGCGCTGCGACTGCGCTCGTTCCTCTCCGACGCAGCCGAGGCGGCAGCCGCGACCGGCGTCGTGTTCGTGCACGAGGCGGTCGTCCACCTGATCCGGTACGTGCTCGAGGGGTGGGATGAGCGCCGCGTCCTCGCCGCGGCGATCGAGGAGCCCGTGCCGAACGCATCGGCGACGGTGCTCGAGCGGGCGGACGGACGCTGGCGCGCTGCACGCGTCGGCGACGTCGGCCACCTGATCGAGGCGGGCGTCGAGGCGACGCTCCACACCGGGCGCCGGGACGCGCTGCCCAGCGGGGGCGAGATCGACCCCGGGCATCCCGACGACGCGGAGGAGGAATCGCGTGTCTCTGCGGAGTGAGCGGGTCACGCCCCGGCTGCTGCGCGGCTGGCGGCTTCCCGACCCTGGCGACTCGAAGTACTCGCGCGGCACCGTGCTCGTGGTCGGCGGGGCGCTGCGCAGCCCCGGCGCCGCCATCCTGGCCGGAACGGCCGCCCTCCGGGTCGGCGCCGGTCGGATCACGCTCGCCGTGGCGCGCTCCGTCGCACCGTCCGTGGGCGCAGCGGTTCCCGAGTCGGGCATCGTCGCGCTGCCGGAGACCGATCGGGGTTCCGTCCGCGCGGAGGCGAGCGCCGTTCTCGTTCCGGAGCTCGACCGCGTGCAGGCCGTGCTCGTCGGGTCGGGACTCGACGACATCGAGGTCGCGGGGCGCCTGCTCGCGTCGCTCGCGGCCGAGGCGCCGGAGTCGGTCGTGTTCGTCGTCGACGCGTTCGCTCTCGGTGCGCTCGCGGCCGATCCCGACCTCGCCTCCGCCGTTCGCGGGCGCCTCATCCTCACGCCGAGCCCGACCGAGCTCGGCGTCCTGCTCGACGAGAACGCGGTGGATGCCGGGGATGCGCGCGAGATCCGGCGAGCGGCCCGCGAGGCGGCCCGCCGGTACGGAGCGGCGGTCGCGACGCAGTCGCTCGTGGCCGATGCGGATGGCAGCGCCTGGGCCATCCGTGCGGGCGGAGCGGGCCTGGGCACCTCGGGAAGCGGCGACGTCCTCGCGGGCGCCGTCGCGGGGTTCGCCGCCCGCGGGGTCTCCCCCGCTCGCGCCGCCGTGTGGGCCACGTACGTGCACGCGACCGCGGGCGACGTGCTCGCACGCGGCACGGATGGCGTGGGCTTCCTCGCCGGAGAGCTCGCGCGACGGTTCCCCGGGGTCATCGCGGACGTGAGGTGAGCGATCCTCTGGATGTTTCCTGTCGAGCGAGGACGGAGGGCGGCTTTCGGGGTTAGCGTGGCCGGGTGAGCCGCGCGCACCGGAACGTCGTCGAGTCGTCCGCACGCCCCCGCACCTTCGTGTTCGACATCGTCGGGACGCTGACCGACGAAGTGGGCACGGTGCAGAGGGTCGTCGCGGAGGTGCTCCGCCTCTCCGACGCCGAGTCGCTCGCCTTCGCACGTGAATGGCAGGCGGGGCTCGAGTCCGAGGTCGACGCCGTCGTTCGCGGCGAGCGCGACTGGGCCGACTACGAGTCGCTGAGGTCGGAGGCCCTGAGCGGCGTGCTGCAGGAGCGGCGGTATCGGCCGGGGCGCGCACAGCTCAAGGCGCTGAGGCGGGTCGGATGCTCTCTGGCCGCTTTCCCGGGTGCCGCCGACGAGCTCACCGCGCTCGCGGAGTCCGCACGCGTCGTCGGGCTGACGAACAGCACGCTCCCGGCGGCATCCGCGTTCTCGGCAGCGGCAGGGCTGCGGTGGCACGCTCTGCTCTCGGCCGACCTCGTCCGGGCGTTCAAGCCGCAGCCCGAGGCGTATCGCTTCGCGATCGACGCCCTCGGGCTCATCCCCGAGGAGTGCGTCTTCGTGGCTGCGCATCCGTGGGATCTCGACGCAGCGAAGGGGTTCGGGTTCCAGACCGCGTACTACCCACGCCCGCATGCCGACGCGCCCGCGGCGTCGGACGCGTACGACTACACGATCTCTTCGCTCCTGGAGCTCGTGAGCTGAGCCGCGCTGCGGCCTCGAGGTCGCTGCGCACGCCGCCTCGCGGCGCGCGTCAGTCCCGCGACGACGCGTTGACGCTTCCCGAGCGCTCCTGTCCGCTGAGTGCGGCGATGGCAGCCATCATGCGCTCGGTGATCTCACGGCGCGCCTTGCCGTCAGGCATGCCTTCGAGGTCGGTGAGGTCAAGCGGCTCGCCGAAGCGCACCTCGAGTCGCGGCCTCCCGGGGAGGAGATGGCTGAACGGCGCGACGGTCCCGGTTCCGATGAGGCCGACGGGCACGACGGCGGCGCCGGTGTCGCGGGCCATCCATGCCGCTCCGCCGTGGCCGTCGTGCAGCTTGCCGTCACGCGAGCGGCTGCCCTCGGGGAAGACGGCGAAGACGCTGCCGGCCCGGAGGATGCTGCTTCCCGCGTCGAGCGCAGCGCGGGCGTCGCGTCCGGTGGCGCGCTGGACGGGAACCCCGCCGATCGAGGTGAAGAACCAGCGCTTGGCGCGGCCGAGAGCACCGGGGCCGGTGAAGTACGCCGACTTGATAAGGAACTGCACGGGCCGCGTCGCGGAGGTCGGGATGATGACCGTGTCGAGCGACGCGAGGTGGTTGCTCGCGAGGAGCACGGGGCCGCTCGCGGGCACATTCTCTCGGCCGACGACGCGCGGGCGGTAGAGCAGCCAGAACAGGGGACGCAGGATGACGCGGCCGATGAAGTACACGGCGCCGGGGCGCGGAACCGGCGCCGCAGCGGGAGTCGGCGAGACGGGGGCTGGCACGTGGTCACCCTATCCGGGCCGGGCGCCGATGGCGGTCAGGAGAGCCGACGCACACGCCCGAAGCCCAACCTGGTTTCGCTGGGCGCCTGTCCCGCAGATCAGTCCGCGTGGGCGCGCAGGAACGGAATGACCGTGTCGATGACGGCGTCGGGATTCTGCTCGGCCGGATAGTGGCCCGCTCCAGGGAGGACACGGCCGGTGACGTGGTTCGCGAGGCCCCTCATCCCCTCCTCGACGGCGCTGCCCATGCCGAACTCCCCGCCGAGCGCGAGCACCGGCGTGCGGATCGGGTCGTCGGCGATTCGACGAACGGCACGCGCGTCCGCTGCCGGACTGCGGTAGTAGGAGAGGCTTGCGGCGAGTCGCTCCTCGCCGACGTACGCGGCGACGTACTCGTCGACGATCTGGGGATCGAGAGGGAGCGGCCCCGCGCTCTGCGCGAGGAACCCGCCGTAGTAAGCCCGCTCGCGACCGGGCACGAGGCTCTCGGCGAGTCCGGCTGCCCGGTTGAACGGCCCGTGCCAACTCGGATAGTGATCGCTGCCGGGGGCCGGGATGGCGACATCCACGCCCGGGAGGATCTCCTCCTCGATGACGAGGGCGGTCACCGTGTCCGGAGCCGTCGCCGCGAGGAGGGTGCCCACGGTGCCGCCCCAGTCGTGGCCGATCACCGCGTACCGCTCGAGCCCGCGCCGCCGCAGGGAGTCGTGCATCCACTCGGCCAGCGACTGCTTCGCGAGGTCCGGCAGCTCCGGCGGCACCGCCGCGCCGAGCCCTGGGAGGTCGAACTCGACGACCGCGAACCCCGCGTCCGCGAGTGCCGGCGTGAGCCGTCGCCAGTGCAGACGAGTGACCGGCCAGCCGTGCATCAGAACGACTGCGGGTCGGGAATCCGTCATGCGCTGCTCCTGCGGGCCGTGAACAGAAGAAGCCTAGGCGACGCGGTCACGAGCTCGGCGTGGGAGAGAATTCGATCGGGGCTACAGGTGCGCCGTCCGGCGAGAGACCGACGAGACGCGGGCCAGAAGCGTCTTTGGCGGCGTGGAAGGGCGCGGCCGTGACGCCGTGCACCTCAGACGTTCGAGCTGCTGATCCGTATAGGTCCGTCGCCGAGCCATCCGGCGAGCGTCGTTCGGACCACGGACACCGACCTGACCGGCATCAACGACGAAGCCCGAGCGCGAGAACTCTCACCCGGCCGCCACGCCGAGCGGGAGGTGCTGGATCGCCCCGTACAGGCGGTCTAAGGGATTGACGGCTACCGCGAGCGCCATCGCGCAAGGAAGCCCACGCGCTATGGTCCGGGCCGGATTCCACCCGCACCGCGGCGGGATGCCGCCTCCGCGCTCGGCTGCGAGGTGGAAGCGATCACGAGCAGCCTGCTCTTCCTCGCCGACGACGAACCGGTGCTGGTGATGACCAGCGGCCGGCATCGCGTCGACACCGACTACCTTGCACGGCAGCTCGGCGCGGTCACCGACGGCACTCCTCTGCGCGTCGCCGAAGACTGAGGATGCTCAGGCGCTGCGGACGGAGCGGAGGCTGCGGGCGCGCCATCGCCCCTCGCTGTGGTCGACGACGATGGGGTGCTCAAACGCCTGGCTCACGAGGTGGGTCGTGAGCGTGTCGTACACGGGACCAGCGCCGACCATACTGCCATGGGCAAGAAGGAGAGCGTGCGTGGCCGCTTCCGGGATCTCTTCGAGATGGTGAGTCACGAGCACGGACGCGAGATCAGGATGGCTCGCGGCGAGCCGGTCGATCGTCTCCAGCAGCTGCTCTCTCGCGGCGACATCGAGGCCGGTCGAGGGCTCGTCGAGCAGCAGGAGCGATGGATCGCTCATCAGCGCGCGGGCGATGAGCGCCCGCCCCCGTTCACCTTGGGAGAGGGTCGGCCATCGCTCTTCGGCTTTCCCGTCGAGGCCGAGCAGGTCGATCAGCTCGGCCGCGCGGCGGCGGTCGGCGGTAGTGGGCTGCCAGCGCATCATGAGCTCGGTGGTGCCGGTGACCCCGGTGAGAACGACGTCGGTGATGGTGAGCGGGGATTCGAGCGGATGCCGCGGGTCGACGTGGCCGATGCGGCGACGCAGCGCGAGCAGTTCGATACGACCCACCCGATGACCCAGAAGGTCGACGGTGCCGCTGGTGGGGAACGTGCGGGCGCCGCAGAGACCGAGGACCGTGCTCTTGCCCGCCCCGTTCGGGCCGATCAGCACCCAGTGCTCCCCGGGATTGATCCGCAGCGACACGCGGTTCAGGATTTCTCTCCCAGCCCTGCGGAACGTCACCTCGTCAAGCACTACGACCGGCTCGGCGCTCACGCGAAGCCTGCCTTGAGGGCATCGAGGTGGGCGCGGCTGGCGCGGGCGGCGGCATCCGGCATCCGGTCGGCGATCGCGTCCACCACGACGGCATGCGCATCCTGATCCGCGCTCGCGTCGTGCACGGGGCGGATGCGGAGCATGTCGACCATCGCGCGCCGCACCCGCGGCACGAACCCGTCGAACAGCTCGGTCAGCACCTCGTTATGCGCGGCGACCACGATCGTGCGGTGCAAGGCCATATCGGCATCCACATGCTCCTCCACGCTCTGACCCGGGCTCGTGCGCAGTGCCAGCGCCCGCCGTATCATGCGCAGATCGGACGGAGTCCGGCGGGTGGCGGCGAGGGATGCGGCTTCGACCTCGATCGCGGTACGCGCCTCGATCACGGTGACGATGTCGGCGCGGCGCAGCACCTGCTCCCAGTCCTCGGGTGCCTCCAGCGCCGTCACGTACACGCCCGACCCCTGACGGGAATCGAGGATGCCGCGACCGGCGAGCTGGCGGATCGCCTCACGCACCGTGGACCGTCCCACCCCGAGCTGCGGCGCCAGCGTCGTCTCGCCGGGGAGCTTTGCGCCCAGCGCCCACTCCCCCGCGCGGATGCGCGCGAACAGGGCATCGGCCGCCTGATCCGCCAAGGGGACGCGTCTGAGTTGAGCCATCTCATCTCCTCTACTTGTCTGAGGACTTGTGTTACAGTCTACCCGTGCTCACCTTCACTCTCCTTCTTCGCCGCCACGGCGGGGCGTAGCCAGACCGGCTCCCCGCCGTGGAGCCGAACGCTGCGCCGGTCTACATCCCGAAGACCCTGAAGGACTGCGTGACATGACCACCACGATCGCCCCCTCTTGGAACCGGCAGCGCCCCTCCGGCATGCCCTCGCACCGCTACGCCGACGCCTACTCCCGCGTCGAGGTGCCCCTCGGAGCCGACCGGCAATGGCCGAACCGACGGCTCACCCAGGCGCCGCTGTGGGTCCCGGTCGATCTGCGCGACGGCAACCAGGCCCTCGCGGAGCCGATGGACCCCGACCGCAAGCGCCGGTTCTTCGAGCTGATGGTGCGGATGGGCTACACCGAGATCGAAGTCGGGTACCCCTCGGCGTCCCAGACCGACTATGACTTCGTCCGGCTCATCGCCGAGACCGACATCGCCCCCGACGACGTCACGATCGTCGTGTTCACCCCTGCGCGCCGCGACCTCATTGAGCGCACTGTCGAGTCGATCCGCGGCATCCGCAACGAGGTCGTGATCCACATGTACACCGCGACTGCTCCGACTTGGCGCGACACCGTCCTCGGCAAGGACCGCGACGAGCTGCGGGAAATGATCCTCGCCGGTGGAAGGGACGTGCTGGAGTTCGCCGGGGACCTGCCGAACGTGCGGTTCGAATTCAGCCCTGAGGTGTTCAACCTCACCGAGCCCGACTATGTCATCGGGATCTGCGACGCGATGACCGAGCTGTGGGATGCGAGGCCCGAGCGCCCCGTCATCCTGAACCTCCCCGCCACCGTCGAGATCGCCACCCCCAACGTGTACGCCGACCAGATCGAGTACATGCACACCCACCTCGCGCGCCGCGGCGGCGTCATCCTGTCCGTTCACCCCCACAACGACCGGGGAACGGGAATCGCCTGCGCCGAGCTCGCCGTCCTCGCCGGCGCCCAGCGCGTCGAGGGCTGCATCTTCGGCAACGGCGAGCGCACCGGCAACGTCGACATCGCCACCCTCGCCCTCAACCTGCACGCGCAGGGCGTCGACCCGATGATCGACTTCTCCGACATCGACGAGATCCGCCGCACCGTCGAGTACTGCAACCGCATCGACGTCCACCCTCGGCACCCCTACGTCGGCGATCTCGTGCACACCGCGTTCAGCGGGACTCATCAGGACGCCATCAAGAAGGGCTTCGCCGAGCATCGCGCCCGCGCTGCGGCCGAAGGACGCGACGAGAGCGAGATCGCCTGGCGGGTCCCCTACCTGCCGATCGACCCGGCAGACATCGGCCGCAGCTACGACGCCGTCATCCGCGTGAACTCCCAGTCCGGCAAGGGCGGCATCGCCTACCTGCTGGAGACCGAGTACGGCATCGAGCTGCCCCGACGCCTCCAGATCGACCTCTCCCGCCACGTGCAGCGGCACACTGATGCCACCGGCGACGAGGTCACCGCCGACGACCTCTGGAACATCTTCACCTCCGTGTACCTGCCCGAGAACCCCGACGTCGCCGTGCGACTGAGCGCATTGCGCGTCGACGAGGCCACTGCCAGAACCGAGGTCACCGTCCACATCGACGGCGTCGAGCACCGCTCCGCCCACGACGGCACAGGCCCGGCCGAAGCCCTCGTCGACGCTCTCGACGCCCAGGGGATCACGCTGGAAATCCTCTCGCTGCACCAGAGCTCGATGCGGTCGGGCGCGGATGCCGAAGCCCTGACCCTCATCGAGTACCGCACACCCGAGGGCTCCGCCTGGACCGCCGGACGCAATCGCTCCACCCTCACCGCCACGCTCGATGCGGTCATCCGCGCCGCAAACGTCTTCACCGCCGCACGAGAGGTGGTGGCACAGTGAAGACCGTCGCGCACATGGCCGAGCAGGTCGGCGTCTCTACAGACCAGCTCGTTGACCTGCTCACCACGACCCTGTTTCCCGGCGCCGTCTACACCTCCTACGGCGCTCTGATCGCCGAACGCCGGTACCAGCCCGGCGGCTTCACCACCCGCCTGGGACGCAAGGACGTACATCTCGCCCTGGATGCCGCACGGACCGGAGGACTCACCCTTCTCTTCGGAAAGCCCTGCGCACAGTGCTCGACCAGGCCATCGCGCAGGGACACGGCGACGATGACGGGGCCTCCATCGCCGAGCTCCAACGCCCCGCACACGCATGAGCCACACCCGCCGCGAGCACGGCGAGCGCAGCAGCAGCAGTCGCAACACCGGCGTGATCAACCGCACCGTCGACGTCTCGGAGGACGCCACGGGGCGTCCACGATCAAGAACTCGATCGCCCCTCTCGTCCGCGTCCTCGACGAAGCAGTGCGCGACGGGCTCATCCCGATCAACCCCGCGAAGAACCGCGCCAAGCGCAGCATAAACCGCAACGCCTTCCGAACCCAGCCCGCCGAGCAAGCCTCGCCCCGCGCGCACGCCATCCCCACCATCGGCACCCTGACCAAGCTCGCGGACGCCTGCGGGAAGATCCACCAGTCCTACTCGGACTTCGTCATGCTTGCCGCGCTCCTCGCCGCGCGCTCTTCCGAGGTCTCGGGTCTTCAGGCCAGCGACGTCCGGTTCGACAAGAAGATCGTCGTCATCGCCCGGCAGACCTACCCCGGCAAGGGCGGACTCATCACGAAGCAGACCAAGGGCCGCAGGGAGCGCCTGGTCCCGATCCTTGACCCGCTCCGGCCGATCCTGGAACGTCTCGCGGAAGGCAAGGAGCCAGAGGACGGGCTTCTGGTCGGCCCGAAAGGCGGCGCCCTCACGACCGCGACCGTCAGAGACGCGACGAACTGGGACCAGATCGTCAAGGACCTCGGGCTGCCCGATCTCACCCGGCACGGCCTCCGGCACACCGGAGCCACCTGGATGGCCGACGCAGGCATCCCGCTCCACGTCCTCCAAGACGTCCTCGGCCACGCCTCCGTCGAGATCACCCGCGGATACCTCCACCCCGACGACCGCCGCCTCGCATCAGCCGCCGAGCAGGCCAACACCTTCTCGCCCGATCCGCCAAGGCCAGCAGGCCGAGCCGCCGCGACGCGTCGAGGTCCCTGTGACGCGGGGCCCGGAGTCACGATCGGGCGCTCTGGTCCCCTTTTGGGCCCCTTATCCACAGGCGAGACCGTCCGGACGCGCGAAGCAGCCGCCCGGAGCGCCGGGAGACGCACGGGCTCCTCGGCGAGGGACCAGAGGGGGACCGACGAAAACCCGCCTCTGAACATGACGAAGCCCTGATGAGAACATTTTCTCATCAGGGCTTTTACGTCGGGCTGACAGGATTTGAACCTGCGACCCCTTGACCCCCAGTCAAGTGCGCTACCAAGCTGCGCCACAGCCCGTAGCCCGCGTGAACGCGGACAACTCGAACAGTCTACCGGGTCGAACGAGGTGCCGCGAACCCACACGACCGCCGCGTGTGTCGGCGGTCGGGGGTAGCGTCGGGGCATGGCTGAGATCACGACGGCGCCGGCCACCACGGCGCAGTGGCACGACGTGCAGAGCGCCCTCACGGGCGGCGGCGACGGCCGCAGCTGCCAGTGCATGTGGCCCGTGCTTCCGAACAAGGAGTGGGAGACCACCTCCGTCGAAGAGCGCGAGCGCATGCTGCGCGACGAGATCGACGCCGGTCCACCCCCGGGCCTCGTCGCCTACGCGGATGGCCGGGCCGCCGGCTGGGTGCGCGTGGGCCCGCGACCGGCGCAGCGGCGCGTTCTGCGGTCGCGCATCGTGAAGTCGGGAACACAGGAGCCTCTGGAGGACGACGGCGTCTGGGCCATCACGTGCTTCTCCATCCGCCGCGAGCACCGCGGCCTGGGCATCACGCGCGCGCTGCTCGACGCGGCCGTCGACTATGCACGAAGCAACGGGGCGCGCGTGCTCGAGGCGTACCCCATCGACACGGACTCCCGTCGCGAGACGCGGTCTAACGACCTCTACGTCGGGACCCTCTCGACGTTCGCGAATGCGGGGTTCGAGGTCATCGCGCACCCGACCCCATCGCGAGCGGTGGTCGCTCTGCGCCTCTGACCGCCCTGCGGCGAGCGCGCCGTACGATGGACGGATCATGAGCGAGTCCGTTCGAATCGACGTCTGGCTGTGGGCGGTGCGCGTCTACAAGACCCGGTCCGCGGCGACCACGGCGATCCGCGGCGGACACGTGCGGGTCAACGGCGACCACGTGAAGGCGGCCTACGCCGTGAAGGTCGGCGACGAGGTGCGCGTGCGCATCAACGGCTTCGATCGGATCCTCGGCGTCCGCGGGATGCTCCAGAAGCGCGTGTCGGCGCCACTCGCAGCAGAGGCGTATGAGGACCGCACTCCCCCGCCACCGCCTCGTGAGTTCGTCGCGCCGATCGTCACACGTGACCGTGGCGCAGGCCGCCCGACGAAGCGCGAGCGACGAGAGATCGACAAGCTGCTCGGGCGCGGCTGAGCACCGAGATCAGTCCAGCTGCTCGAGGAGCCAGCGCGTCCCCTCGACAGCCGCGCCGACCTCGTCCAGCCGCCGACGCAGCTCCCGATCGCTCGTGACGACAGTGAGCCGCAGCCCGGACGCGACCATCGCCTGGGCACGACGGACGATCTCGTCATCGCCCGAGCCATCCGCGGAGAACACGCGCACGCCATCCGCGTCCTCGACGCCGCGCGCAGCGCCTTCGACCACCATCGCGAACAGCGGAAACCACCGCATGCCCTCGAGCCCCAGCGTCGGTGCCTCGATACCGCGCTCGGCCAGGCGGGCGATGCGGTCGCGCAGCCGTGTGGCGGCGCCCTGGCGGTCGCGCCACCACCCGTCGGGCACCGCGCCGACGACGTTCGCCGCGTCGACGAGCACAGCCGGACGGATGTCCAGACGAGCACGCAGATCGGGCCACGCGGCAGCGAACCCCGGATGAAGCGGCAGCGCGTCGACGATCGCGGGCGGCACCCACGCGAGCTCGAGGCTCTCAGGGTCGCTGATCACGGGTTCGAACGGATCGGCGACATCGGCGACGACGGTCGTGTACCGCCAGATGCGGGCATCGAACACATGCGTGAAGCGCGGGACGATCGCACCATCCGGCACGCCCGCCTCCTCCTGAGCCTCGCGGACCGCGCCTCGCAGCGGGCTCTCGCCCTGGTGCAGCGCGCCGCCCGGCAGGGCCCAGGTTCCGCCGAAGTGGCTCCACCCGACGCGGTGCTGCAGGAGAACACCGCGCGCGGGATCGACGGCGAGGAGCCCGGCAGCGCCGAAGCGGCCCCAGTAGCGCGTGCCGTCCTCCGCGACCACCCACGCGTCACCCGGGTCGCGCGGGCCGTGAGGCCGTCGCGGCTCACCGGGCGCGGGAGGTTCGATCGTCACCCTTCCAGCCTCGCATATGCCCGCGCGAGCCGGATCACGCGCGGGCGCCGCCATCCGCTGTCACCATCCGGCGTCTCGCTCAGCCGTCCCTGGATTCGGAGCACCGGTGCACAAGTCGCCCCCTGAGCACGACACGCGCACACCAGCCCCACCGATCCGAATCCGGACACGCACGCTGCCAGCGCCGCGGCCATCCGCCGTTCCTGAAATCGGACCGGCGGTGCACAAGTCGCCCCGTGAGCATGACACGCGCACACCAGCCCCACCGATCCGAATCCACACACGCACGCTGCCGGCGCCGCGGCCATCCGGCGCCGCGACCCACCCCGCCCCGGCGGGCCACCCCGCAGACGCACGAAGGGCGCCCCTCCGAGAGGGGCGCCCTTGCGACGGTCGGCGCCTATCGGCGCTGGCGCTTCTCGCGCACGCGCATGTTGATGACGATCGGCGTGCCCTCGAAGCCGTACAGCTCGCGCAGGCGTCGCTGCACGAAGCGGCGGTAGCCCGGGTCGAGGAAGCCGGTCGTGAAGAGCACGAAGGTCGGCGGACGCGTGCCCGCCTGCGTGCCGAACAGGATGCGCGGCTGCTTGCCGCCTCGGAGCGGGTGCGGGTGCTCCGCGACGAGCTCCGTGATGAACGCGTTGAACTTGCCGGTCGGGATGCGCTGGTCCCACGACTCGAGCGCCTGCTCGAGGGCGGGCACGAGCTTGTCCAAACGACGGCCGGTCTTCGCCGAGATGTTCACGCGCGGCGCCCACGCGACGTGCGCGAGATCCTGCTCGATCTCGCGCTCGAGGTAGCGGCGGCGATCCTGGTTGATCATCTCGGGGCTGTCGAGCATGTCCCACTTGTTGAACGCGAGCACGAGCGCGCGCCCCGACTCGAGCACGAGGTCGATGATGCGCACGTCCTGCTCGCTGATCGGCTGGGTCACGTCGAGCACGACGACCGCGACCTCCGCCTTCTCGAGCGCGGCCGAGGTGCGCAGCGAGGCGTAGAAGTCCGCGCCCTGCTGCATGTGCACCCGGCGGCGGATGCCCGCGGTGTCGACGAGACGCCACAGCTTGCCGCCGAGCTCCACGACCTCGTCCACGGGGTCGCGCGTCGTGCCCGCCAGGTCGTTGACGACCACGCGCTCCTCGCCGGCCGCCTTGTTGAGCAGCGACGACTTGCCGACGTTGGGGCGGCCGAGGATGGCCACACGACGCGGCCCGCCGATCTCGTGCTTGGCGACGGCCGACACGTCGGGCGTCTTCGCGAGCACGGCGTCGAGCAGGTCCGCGACGCCGCGGCCGTGGATGGCCGAGACCGGGTGCGGCTCGCCGAGGCCCAGGTTCCACAGGGCGGCGGCCTCAGGCTCGTGACGCGCGTCGTCGACCTTGTTCGCGACGAGGAAGACGGGCTTCGACGTCTTGCGCAGCAGGCGGACGACGTGCTCGTCGGTCGAGGTCGCGCCCACCGTCGCGTCCACGACGAAGAGGATGACGTCGGCCAGCTCGATCGCGACCTCCGACTGGAGGGCGACCGACCGGTCGATGCCCTTCGCATCGGGCTCCCATCCGCCCGTGTCGACGAGCGAGAACCGACGGCCGAGCCACTCGGCCTTGTAGGTCACGCGGTCGCGCGTGACGCCCGGCGTGTCCTCGACGACGGCCTCGCGGCGACCGAGAATCCGGTTGACGAGCGCCGACTTGCCGACGTTCGGGCGGCCGACGATCGCGATGACCGGCAGTGCCGGAAGGTACTCGATCCCGTCGCCCTCGTCGTGCAGGCCGGCGAGCAGCGCCGCATCCTCGTCGTCGAGCTCGTAGTCCTCGAGGCTCGCGCGCAGGGTCTCCGCGCGGCGCTCGACGAGCTCCTCGTCGAGCTCCGCGAGCTTCTCGGCGAGCCGGTCCGGCTCGCCCTCGTACTCGTTCTCAGCGGCCATCCCGGCCTCCCGTCTTCTCGTCGATCACCGCGAGCACGGCGGCGACGCTCTGGTCGAAATCCAAGTCGGTCGTGTCGACGACGTCCACCCCGGGCGCGGCGTGGAGGAAGTCGACGACCTTGCTGTCTGACGCGTCGCGCTTGCGCATCGCCTCCGCCACGGCAGCCGTGTCGGGGTCGCCGAGCTCGGCCGACCTCCGTGCCGCGCGCACGTCGGGGTGGGCCGTGAGCAGGATGCGCACGGGCGCGTCAGGCGCGACGACGGTCGTGATATCGCGCCCCTCGACGACGACGCCTGGGAGCCCCGACTCCGCCACGAGCGCGCGGAAGAGCGCGTTGACCTTCTCCCGCACCGGCAGCACGCGCGCGACACCGCTCACGGCGGCAGAGGTCTCGGGCGTGCGGATGGCCTGGGTCACGTCGGTCTCGCCCACGCGGATGGTCCGCACATCGGGATCGAGGGAGACCACGGGCTCGAAGGTCTCGAACGCCGCGAGGACCGCGTCGGCGTCGTCGGTCGAGGCGCCGGCGGCGAGCACGTGCCATGCGAGGGCGCGGTACACCGACCCGGTGTCGAGGTAGCCGTAGCCGAGACGCCGGGCGCTCTCCTTGGAGACGCTCGACTTGCCCGCGCCCGCGGGGCCGTCGATGCCGATGAAGAAGGGTTCAGTCACTGGTGCTCGCAATCCGCCAGCCGCGGGACTCGAGGCCCTCCACGGCGGCGCTCAGGATGGCCGGGTCGACCGCGATCTCCGCGAGGCCGAGCGGGGCCCCCGGAGAGTGCTCGAGTCGGAAGTCCTCGACGTTCACGCCGAGTTCGCCGAGGTCGCCGAACAGCCGACCGAGCTGGCCCGCCACGTCGTCGACCATGACGACGAGCGACTCGAAGCGTCGGCGCTGGCCGTGCTTGCCCGGCAGGCGCTCCACGCCGACATTGCCGCGGCGGATGGTCTCGGCGATCGCGCGACGGGCGCCCGGGGCGTCAGGGGCGCGGAGGGCCTCCGCGGCCGCGGCGAGATCCGCGGCGAGCGCGTCGAGCGCCTCGACGACGGGCTCGGCGTTCGCGCTGAGGATCTGCACCCACAGCTCGGGCGCCGAGTGCGCGATGCGCGTGGTGTCGCGCACGCCCTGCCCGGCGAGGCTCAGAGAGAGGTCGGGGGCGTCCGCGAAGCGCGCCGCGAGCAGGGACGCGACGACCTGGGGCACGTGCGACACGAGCGCCACCGAGCGGTCGTGCTCCTCGGGCGTCATCTCGACCGGCACGGCGCCGAGGTCGAGCGCGAGGGCCTCGATGCGCGCGAGGTCGGCCGCGGGCGTCTCGCCGTCGCGGCAGATCACCCACGGGCGCCCGGTGAAGATGTCGGCGCGCGCGGAGATCGCCCCGCCGCGCTCGCGACCGGCCATGGGATGCGAGCCGATGTAGTGCGTGAGGTCGACGCCGCGCGCGCGCAGGGCCCGCAGCGGCTCGAGCTTGACCGATGCGACATCCGTGACGACCGCGCGCGGGAAGCGCGCGAGTTCCGACGCGACGACGTCGGCGACGACGTCCGGCGGAACGCACACGACGACGATCGCGGGCTCGTCGCCATCCGCAGCGGGGCGGCCCGCCCCGTAGTCCACTGCGAGCCGCAGCTGCGACGGCGACGTGTCGGCGAGCGCGACGTCGACGCCGTGCTGCGTGAGCGCGTGCCCGATGCTCGCGCCGAGGAGGCCGGATCCGACGACGCGGACGGTGCCCGTGACGCGGGCGGCCCGGCCGCTCACGGTCGTCGGAGCGGCGTCGGACACGACGCCGCTCGGCATGCCGCTCTCGCTCACGAGGTCTCCTGCTCCTCCGATGCCGGAGTCTCGACGCCATCGGCGGGCGGAGCATCCGTCTCACGACGCGACAGGGTCAGCAGCGCGCCACGCTCCACTTTAGTCAGCTCGCGAGTCTGGCCCACTGGGAGGGTTCCCAGGTGCAGGGGCCCGAACTGGCGGCGCACGAGCTCGAGAACCGGATGGCCGACCGCCGCCATCATGCGGCGCACGATCCGGTTGCGCCCCGAGTGCAGGGTGAGCTCGACGAGGCTCGAGTCGCCCGAGGTGTCGAGCAGGCGGGCCTTGTCGGCGGCGATCGGGCCATCCTCGAGCTCGATGCCGCGCGTGAGCTTCGCGATCGTCTGCGGCGTCACCCGCCCCTCGACCTTCGCGATGTAGACCTTCGTGACGCCGAAGCTCGGGTGGGCGAGCACGTGGGCGAGCTCGCCGTCGTTGGTCAGGACGAGCAGGCCGCTCGTGTCGGCGTCGAGCCGGCCGACGTTGTAGAGGCGCTCCTCCCACTCGCGCGTGAAGCGGCGCAGGTCGGGGCGGCCGCGGTCGTCCTTCATGGTGCTCACGACGCCCGTGGGCTTGTTGAGCATGACGTACCGCTTCGTCGTGTCAAGCTGAACGGCCGTCCCGTCGACGTCGACGAGGTCCTTCTCGGGGTCGATGCGCGTGCCGAGCTCGGTGACGACGGTGCCGTTGACGCGCACGCGCCCTTCGACGATGAGCTGCTCCGAGACACGGCGGGATGCCACACCGGCGTTCGCGAGCACCTTCTGCAGGCGGATGCCCTCAGCCTCTGTCATGCGCTGTTCCTCTTCTTCCTCTTCGCATGTCTCACGCGCGGCGGAAATACCCCGGCCTTTCCCGCGACGCGTGAGACATCAGTGCGTCGTGCGCCGCCCCGTGTCTCGCTTCCCGCTGGAATCATGCCGCGTTTCCGGCGGGAAGTGAGACATGTGTCGTCTCCGGCCGGAGAAGAGACAGACGACGGGGCGGGCCGTTCGTCCTCATGCGGTGAGCTCGTCGAACCCGTCGGCGCCGTCATCGAGCAGCGGCGAGATCGGCGGCAGCTCGTCGAGCGAGTTGATCCCGAGCTGCTGCAGCAGCAGGTCGGTCGTGCCGTAGTTGACCGCGCCCGTCTCCGGGTCGGCATAGAGCTCGGTGATGAGCCCGCGCGCGAGCAGCGTCCGCACGACGGAGTCGACGTTCACCGCACGGATGGACGCCACCTGCGAGCGCGTCACGGGCTGCTTGTAGGCGATCACCGCGAGCGTCTCGAGCGCGGCCTGGGAGAGCCGCGCCGGCGCCTGGCCTCCGACGAAGTCCGCGACGAGGTCGTCGAACTGCTCGCGCACGTAGAACCGCCATCCGCCGCCGACCTCGCGCAGCTCGAATCCGCGCACAGGGCCGCCCGCTGCGCCGTCGTAGTCCGCGACGAGCGTCTCGATCGCCTGGCGCACGGCGGGCACGGGCGCCCCCACTGCCGTCGCGAGGCTCACGACGCTGAGCGGCTCGTCGGCGATCATCAGCACGGCCTCGAGACGCTGCGTCACGGTGCCGCCCGCCGGCGCGTCGACGCGCTCCGCCGTCTCCGTCTGCTCGTCGCTCATCCTCGCCCTCCTGCCTCGGCCATCCGCTTCCGTCCTGCTCCGCGCTCAGCGGTCATAGTCGGCCCCCAGACTCGCCAGCATCTCATCCGACCACTGCTCGGATGTCCAGGTGAGGGTGAGCTCGCCGAGCGGCTCGAGCTGCTCGAAGCTGATGGCCGCATGCCGGTAGAGCTCGAGGACCGCGAGGAACCGCGCGACGACGACGCCGATCTGATCGACCCCCGCGACGAGCTCCCGGAAGCTCATCTTCTCGCGGGAGCGCAGCTGCGTGACGACGATCGCGGCCTGCTCGCGGATGGACACGAGCGGCGCGTGCAGGTGGTCCAGCCCGACATGGGGAAGGGCCTTCGGGGCGAACGCGAGCATCGCGAGCGCCGCGAACTCCTCCTTCGTGAGCGTCCAGATGAGCTCCGGGGTCTTCGCGCGATGCTTCTCCTCGAGCGGCACGGCGCGTGCGTGGCGCCCGTCCTCGGCCTGCAGACGCGCCCGGAACCATCCGGACGCCTCCTTGAACGCGCGGTACTGCAGCAGACGGGCGAAGAGCAGATCGCGCGCCTCGAGCAGCGCGACCGACTCGGCGTCGACGAGCTCGCCCTGCGGAAGGAGCCCCGCGACCTTCATGTCGAGCAGCGTCGCGGCGACGACGAGGAACTCGCTGGCCTGGTCGAGGTCCTCCTCGGGCCCGAGATCGCGCAGATACGCGATGAACTCGTCGGTGACCCTGCTCAGCGCGATCTCGGTGATGTCGAGCTCGTGCTTCGAGATGAGGGTCAGCAGGAGGTCGAACGGCCCGTCGAAGTTCCCGAGCGAGACGCGGAAGCCGCCGCCTCCGTCCTGCTCCGCGGCCCCGGCCGGGTCTGCCTCCTCCGCGCGCGGGGCGAGCGGAGTCTCGTCGTGCGCCGCGTCAGGCGACGGCGCCACGGGCCACCAGCTCCCGTGCCAGCCGGAGGTAGGCCTGAGCCGCCGGGTGCTCGGGTGCGAACTCCGTGATGGGCACGCCCGACACCGACGCGTCGGGGAACTTCACGGTGCGGCCGATGACCGTCTCGAGCACCTTGTCGCCGAACGCCTCGACGATGCGGTCGAGCACCTCGCGCGAGTGCAGCGTGCGGGAGTCGTACATGGTCGCGAGAAGCCCGTCGAGCTCGATCGCCGGGTTCAGGCGGTCGCGCACCTTGTCGATCGTCTCGATGAGGAGCGCGACGCCGCGCAGGGCGAAGAACTCGCACTCGAGCGGGATGAGCACACCGTGCGCCGCCGTGAGCGCGTTCACGGTGAGGATGCCGAGCGAGGGCTGGCAGTCGACGAGGATGACGTCGTACTCGTTCGCGATGCCGCGGAGCACGCGCGCGAGGATCATCTCGCGGGCGACCTCGTTCACGAGGTGCACCTCGGCCGCCGACAGGTCGATGTTCGCGGGGATGATGTCGAGCCCCTCGACCGCGGTGTGGACGATCGCCTCGTGCGCGTCGCGCTTGGGCTCGAGAAGCAGGTCGTAGATGGTCGTCACGTCGTGCGTCTGCACGCCGAGGCCCGCCGACAGGGCGCCCTGCGGATCGAAGTCCACGGCGAGCACCTTGCGCCCGTACTCTGCGAGCGAGGCCGCGAGGTTGATCGTCGTGGTCGTCTTGCCGACGCCGCCCTTCTGGTTGCAGAGCGCGATGATCCGGGCAGGGCCGTGGCTGTCGAGCTTCGGCGGCGTCGGGAACCCCTGGTACGGACGACCGGTCGGGCCGATCGGTCTCTCGTCCTGCTGGGCCTTGCGCGCCACCGAATCCCCTGCTCTCACTGTCCTGGTTGGTCTCGATACGACCTGTCCGAGTCTAATCGCCCTCTCTCCCGACCCGGTGAGCCGACGCCGCGGGTCGGGGTCGCCGGTGCCCGGGCCCCTTCCCGCGGCGCGTGTCAGGCGCCGCGGAGCGCGTTGACCGGCTCGACCCGCGCGGCACGACGCGCCGGGTACCAGCCCGACAGCCATCCGACGACTGCGCCGAGCACGACGCCCGCGCAGGCGACGAGCGGGTCGACCACGGCCGTCCACTGCTGTGTCGCGGCCACGACGACGACGGACAGGACCCCGAGCGCGGCCCCGATGAGCCCGCCGAGCAGGCCGATGACGATGGACTCGACCGTGAACTGCGCGGCGATCTGCCGGCGGGTGGCGCCGAGCGCGCGCCGCAGGCCGATCTCGCCGACCCGCTCCATGACCGACAGGAGCGTGACGTTCGCGATCCCGAGTCCGCCGGCGAGCAGCGACACCGCGCCGACGATGACGAACACGATGTTGACGTCGGACTGCACCGCATCGCCCAGGTCCGATCCGGCGGATGGCGCGCGCACGTCGAGCGTGTCGGGAGCGTCGGGTGCCAGGGCGAGTGGCGCCTGATCGGCGATCTGGGGCCCCGCCCCCACGGCGATCCGGACGACGGCCTCGGCGGGCGCGGGCAGCGAGAAGTCGGCGCGCGCGGCGCCGTCGGGGATGATCACGGCATCCCGGAGCTCGCCGCGCGTCTGCGTCTCGCCCACGATGCCGATCACGGCGTACGCCAGGCCGTCGATGAAGATCGAGGGCTGTCGGTCGACGCGCGCGATGCTGAGACGCTCTGCGGCACGCGCGCCGAGCACGGCCACGCGGTCGCCGCGGACGTCGTGCCCCTCGTCGAACATGCGCCCCGTGAGCATCTCGCCGCGGACGACGTCGAGCAGCCCGGCCGACGTCGCCATGAGCGGCGGCGGCGCGGTCGCCGGCGCCGACGGGTCGTTGAGCGGCACGGCCGTGATGGCGGCCTCCTCGAGCGGCACCTCCGAGATGAGAGCCGCCGCCTCGGCACCGGCGAGCAGCTCGAGCCGGTCCGGGGCATCCCACGGGATCGTGCCGAGCGCCCCCGTCCGGCCGTCGGGCCCGCTCGACGCCTCGGCGGGAGCGATGGAGACCTGCGTCGCGGCGACCGCGTCGAACTGGCTCGCGATCTGCGCGGCCGCCGTCTGCGCGAACCCCCAGGTGGCGACGAGGGAGCCGATCCCGAGCACGGTGCCGAGGATGGTCATGATGAGTCGACCGGGGCGCGACCCGATGTCCGTGGTCGCCTCGAGGAACAGATCGCTCGCCGTGAACCGGTCGGCGCGCGCGACGGGGCGCACGAGGTCGACCGCGCGCGAGGGTGCGGGGCCGTCGGCAGAGGGCCGCCGCCGGCGCCAGGTCAGCCGACGGCGGCGGGACGGCGACTCCTCGGCCGGCGTCTCGGTCTCGACGGCGGTCATGCGACCTCGCTCAGCCGGCCGTCGGAGATCCGGATGCTCCGGCGCGCGCGCTCGGCCACGCCCTGGTCATGCGTGATCACGACGAGCGTGAGACCGTCGGCGTTGAGCTCCTCGAACAGCTCCATGACCTCGCGCGAGGTCTTCTGGTCGAGGCTGCCGGTCGGCTCGTCCGCGAGGAGCAGCCGGGGCCCGCTCACGACCGCGCGCGCGACGGCGACGCGCTGCCGCTCGCCGCCCGACAGCGTGCCGGGGAAGAACGACTTGCGGTGCCCCAGCCCGACGCGGTCGAGGGCCGCCTCTGCGCGCGCCTCGCGCTCGGCGCGCGGCACGCCGCTGTAGAGCATGGGCATGAGCACGTTGTCGAGCACGGTGCGGCGCGGCATGAGGTGGAACGCCTGGAAGACGAAGCCGATGAACTGCGCGCGCACGGCGGCGCGCTCGTCCTCGGTCAGATCGCCGGTGAGGGCGCCCGCGAGCCGGTACTCCCCCACGGTCGGACGATCGAGGAGACCGAGGATGTTCAGCATGGTCGACTTGCCCGAGCCGCTCGGCCCGACGATCGATGCGTACTCGCCCTGCTCGAGCCGGAGCGATGCGGCCTTGAGCGCCTGCACCTCCGGCGGCCCGGGGAACGAGCGGGTCACGTCGCGCAGCTCGACGATGGGGTCGGTCACGAGCCGACCACCACGAGGTCGCCCTCCTCGAGCTCGCCCTCGACCGGGGTCACCTCGACGTAGCCGCCCGCGGCGAGGCCGGTCTCGACCGTCACGAGACGCGTCTCGGCGCTCTCGCCGTCACGCGGGTCGCCCGTGACGACCTCGACGCGCGAGTCGCCGCCGGGGCCCGCCGTGAGGGCCGCGTACGGCACCGAGAGCACCTCGCCTTCGGTCGCGCCGACCGGCACGTTGATGCGGACGTTCGTGCCCTGCACCTGCTCCATCTGCTCGGGAGTGAGCGGGTCGGGCTCGAAGGAGATCTTCGTCCGCCCGCCGTCCTCCGCGGGCTCGATCGCGGCGATGACCGCGCGGTGCTCGGCGCCGTCCGGTAGCTCGAAGGTCGCCTCGGCGCCGACCTCGAGCAGCTCGACGTCGGCGGCAGCGGCGGTGCCCGTGAGTTCGACCGACGCGCCGGACACCGTCATGGCGGCACCCTCGAGCGCGGCGCCGCGCTCGACGTTCACGGCGTCGACGCGGCGCGGCAGCTCCTGCAGGTAGAGCACCTCGCTCGCCGGGAGGAACGGCAGCGCCGACTCGCGCGCCTCGGCGAGCGAGGCGTTCGCCGTCTCGACACCGGCGATCGCGCTGTCGACCATCGCCTGCTCGGCGCTCGTGTCGCGGGGAGCGTCGAGGGCCTGTCGCTGCAGCTCCGCGACCGCGAGCTGATCGCGCAGGTCGCTCGCATCCTCACCCGCCCCCTCGGCCGCGGCGATCTGGCGGTGCAGGCTCGCGATCTGGTTGTCCGCCTCGCGGATCTCGATGTCCGACGGGCCCTGGCCCGCCGTCGCGAGGGCCTTGCGCGCGTCCGCGAGCGACTGCTCGGCCATCCGCACGCCCTCCTCGGCCGCGATCACCGCCTCCGCGACGCCCTCCTCGGGCTCGGGAGCCGGGTACCCGGCCTGGTTGTAGAGCTCGCCCACCGCGAGCGCCGTCGCCTCGTCGAAGACATCGGACGCGACGTCGCCGACACCGATCCCGACGGCCGTGAGGGCTTCCTTGAGCTGGATGACGTCGGGGCCGGAGACCCCCACGCGCAGCGTGCGGTAGGCCGGCAGCTCCCCCGGCAGCACGATGACCGGCCGCCCGGTCACCTCGAGCGCGATCGAGAGGCTGTCGAGTTCCGCGCCCGCCTCGGGCACCTGCCCGGTCACGATGGCGGCCCCCGTGAACGACGACGTGTCGATCTTGAGCTCGACCGCGTCGGTGTAGCCGACGTCGCCGCGCAGCGTGACGTCGTTGCTCAGCGCGCCGAACTCGACGGGCACCGTGACGAGGCCCGGGTCCGGCGCCCCCGCCCCTGCCGCCGCATCGAGCGGCGAGATCACGAAGCGCCCGAGGGCGAGGCCCCCGGCGAGCGCGACGACCGCGACGGCCGCCGTGATCCACAGCCCCTTGTTGCCGCGGATGACGCGCCCCCACCCGGCGGCGCGTCCCTGCGTGCTCTCGGCCGGCGCCTCCTCGACGGCCGCCTGCTCGACGACCTCGTCGAACGTCGCGTCCGTCGAGGCGGCGTCGGATGTTGCGGGGACGAGCTCTGTCTCTCGGTCCTGCTCGTCCCCGCCGCTCTTCTCGCGCCCCTCCATGCGAAGATCCCGTGCGCGCACCGCTCAGCTCGCCTGCTCGGCAGCGGCCTTGTACGCCTCGAGCTCGGTCTTGTTGTCGGCGATGAACTGCTCCTCGAGCTCGAACTGGATGCGCAGGCTCGCGTCGCGGTAGTCGGTCTTCTCGCGGCAGTCGAGGTCGACGAGCGCGATCTCGATCTCCTTCTCGGCGAGCTCCTTCCACTCGGGCGTCTGCGTGGGGTCGCTCTGCTCCTCGAGAGCCGCGAGCTCCTCCTCGCTCGCGTTCTCGAAGTCGAAGTCCTCGTACGCGGCGTTCTGCTCCTCGTAGAAGGCGTTCTGCTTCTCCGAGAGCTCGTTCATCGGGTCCGCCTGCTTCGTGTAGCCCGCGTGGCCCGCGTCGGCCATGCACGACGCCCACTCCGCGTCGAGCTCGACCATCTCGGGCGACTCCTGGACGGTCGTGTAGAGCTCGTCCATCTTCGTCATGAGCGGCTCGAACTCCTCGTACAGCTTGTCCCAGAGGTTCGAGCCGTACACCTCGTCCGACGCCTCCCCGTTGCAGCCGCGATCGGCGGTCTCGTAGAACGCGTCCCAGTCGAACTCAGGGTCGTTCATCTCGTCCTCGGACGGCTGCTCGCCGTACAGCGTCTCGTTGTAGGCCAGCTGCTCCGACTCCGACAGAGACTCGATGTACTCCTGGTTCGGGTCGACGTACTCCTCCGGCTCGGGCTGCGGCTGGTCCTGCCACGGGTCGTTGAACATGCCGTACCCGTACTGCGCGACCCACTCGCGCGACTCGGGGTCCCAGACCCCGTCGTCCTCGAAGACCACGCCGCCGTTCTGCAGGTTGGGCACGTACTCGAAGCCCTCGGCCTGCATGCACTCCGCGGTGCGCTCCTCGATCTCGCGCGTCTGCTCGTCCATCTGCTTCTGCTGCTCCTCGGGCGAGAGGTCGCTGCCGTACACGGCCGCCGTGTACTCGTTGAGGGGCGAGTCCTCCCACGAGAGCTCGGGCTCACCGCCGCCCTGCTGCGAGCATCCCGCGAGGGTCGCGGTGAGGATGGCCGCCGAGGCGACGAGCGTGAGAGGGCGTGTGGTTCGCATCATGGTCCCTGCGTCGAGGCGCGGCGAGCGCGCGGTGCTGTGTCCTGCCATCGTTCCAAGCGCGCGACCCGCGGGGCATCCGTCTGGAGGATGATCTGCGGAGGCGCTCTCACTGAGGATGTGTCGCCGCAGCGCCGATTCCTCTTATCGCGGAGGACTTCGTTACCGACCCGTGATATTCCGGTCAGAGCGCTCGGGGATGGCTTGTCGCGTACACATCGCGGAGCGTGTCGACCGTGACGTGGGTGTAGATCTGCGTGGTCGCGACCGACGAGTGGCCGAGGAGCTCCTGCACGACGCGCACGTCGGCGCCGCCCTGCAGGAGGTGCGTCGCGAACGAGTGGCGGAGGGTGTGCGGGGACACGTGCGCCTCGAGGTGCGCGCGCTCCGCGGCCGCCTGGATCACGAGCCACGCGCTCTGCCGCGAGAGCGGGGCGCCGCGGGCGCCGAGGAAGAGCTTCGCGGTGGCCCTCCCCTTCGCCGCGAGCTCGGGGCGCACGCGCGTGAGGTACGCATCCACTGCGGCGCGCGCGAACGACCCCACCGGCACGATGCGCTCCTTCGAGCCCTTGCCGCGCAGACGCAGCACGTCGCCGGACGCGAGGTCGTCGACATCGAGGGAGATCGCCTCCGACACGCGGGCGCCGGTCGCGTAGAGCAGCTCCAGCAGGGCGCGATCGCGGATGCCCAGGGGCTCGTCGGGCGAGGGCGCGGCGAGCAGGCGCTCGACCTGCTCGATCGTCAGGGCCTTCGGGAGCCGCTGCGGCTGCTTCGGAGGACGCAGCCGCTGGGCGGGATCGTCGGCCGCGAGGCCCTCGCGCACGAGGAAGCGGTGCAGACCGCGCACGGATGACTGGAGGCGAGCGAGTGAGGAGGCAGCGGGCGGCGGGTTCTCCCCGGCCCGCGCCGCCGCGAACTCCGCGGCGATCGCGGGGGTCACGGCGTCGGCATCGTCGACTCCGTTCGCGCGCAGCCACGCGGCATAGCCCTCCAGATCGCGGCGGTACGCCGCGATCGTGTGCTCCGACAGGCCGCGCTCGATCGTGAGGTGCCGCAGATACGCGTCGACGGCGCGCTCGAGACGCACGTCGCGTCCTAGGCGCCGCGCAGCCGCGCCGCGGTCAGCAGCAGTCCCATGCCCGTGGTCGCGTTCCGGAACCGCCCCTCGACGACTGCGCGCACGGCCTCCTCGAGGGGGAGCCACTCCACGCGCATGTCGGCCTCCTCGCCCTCGCGCTCGAACGCGCCTTCCGTCGGAGTGAGGTCGCGTGCGAGGAACAGGTGGATGAGCTCCGACGTGCCGCCCGGCGACAGATGCACGGCGCTCAGCTCCTGCCAGTCCGCGGCCTCGAGGTCGGCCTCCTCGGCGAGCTCCCGCTGCGCGGCCTCGAGCGGGCTCTCGCCCGCGACGTCGAGGAGCCCGGCGGGGAGCTCCCAGTCGCGCTCGCCGATCGGATGGCGGTACTGCTGGATGAGCAGGACGCGCTCGTCCGCGTCGAGTGCGACGACCGCCGCAGCCCCGGGATGGGCGAGGTACTGGCGCGTCAGCTGGTCGTCGCCGTAGACGAAGCGCTCCGAGACGATGTCCCACACGATGCCGCGGAACGCGACCTCGCTCTCGACGATCTCGACCTCGTGGGCCTCGTCTCGGAGCTCCTCGGTCATCAGGCGTTCTCGACGTCGAACAGCTCGCTCGCCCGGCTGCGCTCGACAGCCGCGCCGACGAGCCCGCGGAACAGCGGGTGCGGGTCGGTCGGGCGCGAGCGGAGCTCGGGGTGCGCCTGGGTCGCGATGTAGTACGGGTGCACGTCGCGCGGCAGCTCGACGAACTCGACGAGGTCGAGGTCGGGGTTCAAGCCGGAGAACACGAGCCCCGCCTCGGCGAGCTGCGCCCGGTAGGCGTTGTTGACCTCGTAGCGGTGGCGGTGGCGCTCCTGGACCTCGGGGGCGCCGTAGAGGTCGGCGGCGAGCGAGCCGTCCGCGAGGCGCGCGGGGTACAGACCGAGGCGCATCGTGCCGCCGAGGTCGCCGCGGTCGAGGATGTCGACCTGCTCAGCCATCGTCGCGATGACGGGAGCGGTCGTCTCGGGGTCGAACTCGGTCGACGACGCGTCGGCGATGCCGGCCACGTCGCGGGCGTACTCGATCACCATGCACTGCAGGCCGAGGCACAGGCCGAGCGTCGGGATGCCCTGCTCGCGTGCGAAGCGGAGCGCTCCGAGCTTGCCCTCGATGCCGCGGATGCCGAATCCGCCGGGCACGCAGATGCCGTCGAGCGACGACAGCTGCTCCTTGGCGCCCTCGGGCGTCTCGCAGGTGTCCGACGGGATCCAGCGGATGTTGACCTTGGTCTCCTGCGCGAATCCGCCGGCCTTGAGCGCCTCGGTCACCGAGAGGTAGGCGTCGGGCAGGTCGATGTACTTGCCGACGAGGCCGATCGTCACCTCGTGCTTCGGATTGTGGACCGCGTGCAGGACGCGGCCCCAGCGCGTCCAGTCGACATCGCCGGCCTTCTCGGCGAGGCCGAGGCGGCGCGCGATGTAGGCGTCGAGGCCCTGCTCGTTGAGCGTCGAGGGGATGTCGTAGATGCTCGGGAGGTCGACCGTGTTCACGACGCCCTCGATGTCGACGTCGCACATGAGGGCGATCTTGTTGCGGTTGCTCTCGCTCACAGGGCGATCGCTGCGGAGCACGAGCGCGTCGGGCTGGATGCCGACCTGGCGCAGCGCGGCCACCGAGTGCTGCGTGGGCTTCGTCTTCTGCTCGCCGGATGCGCCCATGAACGGCACGAGCGACACGTGCACGAAGAACACGTTGTCGCGACCGAGCTCGTGGCGCAGCTGCCGGGCCGCCTCGAGGAACGGCTGCGACTCGATGTCGCCGACCGTGCCGCCGACCTCCGTGATGATGACGTCGGGACGCGGCTCGTCCTCGGCCTGCAGGCGCATGCGTCGCTTGATCTCGTCGGTGATGTGCGGGATGACCTGCACCGTGTCGCCCAGGTACTCGCCGCGGCGCTCGCGCGCGATGACCTGCGAGTAGATCTGGCCCGTCGTGACGTTCGCGGCCTGCGACAGGTTGATGTCGAGGAAGCGCTCGTAGTGCCCGATGTCGAGGTCGGTCTCGGCGCCGTCGTCCGTGACGAAGACCTCGCCGTGCTGGAACGGGTTCATCGTGCCGGGGTCGACGTTGAGGTACGGGTCGAGCTTCTGCATGACCACGTGCAGCCCGCGTGCGGTGAGGAGGTTCCCGAGACTCGCGGCCGTGAGCCCCTTGCCGAGCGAGGAGACGACACCGCCCGTCACGAAGATCTGCTTGGTGGTGTCGTCGCGCCGTGCCTCAGGAGTCTGCATCACGGGCTTCGATCCTAACAGTCCGGGGTGGGAGGAGGGCGTGCCGCTCGCAGTGTGCTCCCAGCGGCGGATGCTTGTCGCGGCCGACGGGAGGCGCCGCGCCCGGCATCCTTCGGGCTATCGTGCCACGTTCCCGGCGCGCGGGCGAGAGCGACCTCGCGGGCGGTGTCAGACGGCGGTGTGGGCGAGCGCGAGAAGCTCGCGCGCGTGGGTCAGCGCAGCGTCCGAGTCGGCCAGTCCCGAGAGCAGCCGTGCCATCTCGGCCTCCCGCTCTGCGCCCTCCAGACGCTGCACGCTCGAGCGGGTGACCGACCCGTCGTTGGCCTTGACCACGCTCAGGTGGTTGCTCGCGAACGCCGCCACCTGCGCGAGATGGGTCACCGCGATCACCTGCGACGACTGCGCGAGGCGCGCGAGGCGCTTGCCGACCTCGATCGCCGCGGCGCCGCCGATGCCCGCGTCGACCTCGTCGAACACGAACGTCGGCACGGGGTCGGTCTCGGCGATCACGACCTCGATCGCGAGCATCACGCGGCTCAGCTCGCCGCCCGACGCGCCGCGCGCGACCGAGCGCGGCTCGGCTCCGGGGTGCGGAGCGAGCAGGAAGGCGACGTCGTCGCGCCCGGTCGCCGATTCCTGGCCCGGCGAGACCTCCACGACGAGGCGCGCGTCGGGCATCGCGAGGGCGTGCAGCTCCTCCGTGACAGCGTCGCCGAGGCGCGTCGCCGCCTCCCGGCGCGCCGCGGTGAGCGTCGCTGCCGCGGCGTCGAGCGCGGCACGCGACTCCTCGCGCTGGGCGGACAGCCGCTCGATCCGGTCTCCGTCGTCGTCGAGCTCCGCGAGCCGCGCGGAGCCCGTCTCGAGGAGGGCGATCGCGGCGTCGAGCGACCCGTGAGCGCGGACGAGAGAGCCGACGGCGGCCCGGCGCTCCTCGACCGCCGCCAGCTCCTGCGGCCCGGTCTCGTCGAGATCGGCGAGGAAGCCCGAGAGCTCGACGGCGAGGTCCGCCGCCCGGTATCCGAGGTCGGCGATCTGCTCCGCCAGGGTCGTGAGCGCCGGGTCGCCCGCGCGCTCGAGCGCGCGACGCGCCTCGCTCACGAGCCCCGAGACATCCGGAGCTCCCTCCTCGCTCGAGAGGGCCTCGCGGGCGAGCGCCGCCGCAGACCGCAGCTCCTCGGCGTTCGCGAGCCGCTCGGCGCGCTCGGCGAGCTGCACGTCCTCGCCCTCGACAGGGGCGATCTGCTCGATCTCCGCGAGGGTCGCGCGCAGGGACTCCGCCTCGGCTTCGCGCGCGGTGCGCTCGGTCGTGAGGGTCTCCAGCTCGCGCTCGAGCTCGCGGTGCGCATGCCATGCGCCCCGGTAGGCCTCGAGGGCCTCGCGCACGGGCGCTCCCGCGAAGCGGTCGAGCGCGTCGCGCTGAGCGGCCGCCGAGCGGAGACGCAGCTGATCGGTCTGGCCGTGCACGACGACGAGCGCATCAGCGAGGTCGGCGAGCACCCCGGCCGGGGCGGCGCGGCCGCCCACGCTCGCACGACTGCGCCCCTCGGCGGCGAGCGTGCGCGAGAGATACAGCTCGGCGCTGCCGTCGCCGATCGGCTCCAGGTCGCCGCCGGCGTCGCGCACGCGCTCGGCGACGGCGCCGGTCTCCGGCACGATCCACACGCCCTCGACGACAGCCTGCGCCGCCCCCGCGCGCACGGCGCCCGAGTCGGCGCGCTGGCCGAGCAGCAGCCCGAGGCCGGTCACCACCATGGTCTTGCCCGCACCGGTCTCGCCCGTGATCGCCGTGAACCCGGCGCCCATGGGCAGGGTCGCCTCGGCGATCACGCCGAGGTCGCGCAGTCGCATCTCCTCGATCACTCGTGGGCCTCCAGGCTCGGCAGCGTGAGGGTCTCGGTGGGCGTGTGCTCGCTCGGGCCGCGCCATCCCTCGGTCGGCAGCTTGAACTTCCGGACGAGCCGGTCGGTGAACGCGGCGGGGTGCAGGCGGGCGAGCAGCACAGGCTTCGGCGAGCGCCGCACGACGACGCGCGCGCCGGGCGGGAGCGGGTGCGACCGGCGCCCGTCGCACCAGAGGACGCCGGTGCCCGCCGAGTCGTCCTTGAGCTCGACCGCGACGGCGTGGTCGGGCCCGACAACGAGGGGCTTCGAGAACAGCGTGTGCGCCGAGAGCGGCACGACGGCGATCGCCTGCACGGTCGGCCAGATGACGGGCCCGCCCGCGGAGAAGTTGTACGCCGTGGATCCCGTCGGAGTCGCGACGACGACGCCGTCCGCACCGTACGCCGTGAGCGGCCGACGGTCGACCTCGATGATGACCTCGATCATCCGCTCGCGCTGGTCCTTCTCGATCGCCGCCTCGTTCAGGGCCCACGTCTCGTAGACCACGCGGTCGTCGTCGTCCTTCACGATGACGGCGAGGGCCAGGCGCTCCTCGACCGCGTAGTCGCCGATGATCGCGCGGTGGACGGCCTCGTCCATGTCGTCGCGCTCGATCTCGGCGAGGAAGCCGACGTGCCCCATGTTGACGCCGAGGACAGGCGCCGTGCCACCGCGCACCAGCTCGGCCGCGCGCAGGATGGTGCCGTCTCCGCCGAGCACGATCGCGATGTCGATCTCGGTCAGGGCCACGTCGATGCCGAGAGCGGGGACGTCGGCGAGCTCGGCGACGATCGCGGACAGCTCGGCACGGTCGTCGGGGGCGAGCACCGGGACGGCGCCCTCGGCACGCACGGCGTTCACGACCCGCACCGCGGCGCGCACCGTGTCCTCGCGATACGCGTGGGCGACGATCAGGATCCTGCGCTGCGTCATCGTCCTCCCGCCTCCGTCACGATCGTGTCCTCCCATTCTGTCGGATCCGCTCCGCGGCCCGGCGAGATGTGCACAAGCACCTCGACATTGCCGTGCGCGCCCTCGATCGGCGAACGGCGCACCGCGCGGGTGCCGAGACCGAGACTCCACGCGGCACGCAGGACGCCGCGCACGGCGTCGATGCGGAGGGCGGGGTCGATCACGACACCGCCGCGGATGCCGGTGCGCCCCACCTCGAACTGCGGCTTGACGAGCAGGACGACGTCGGCGCCGTCTGCCGCCACCGACGCGACGGATGGCAGGACGAGCGTGAGCGAGATGAACGACAGGTCGCCCGTGACGACGGAGGGCGGTGCCGCGATGCCGCTGGCCTCCGCGAGCCGCTCCGGAGTCATGAACCGCACGTTGAAGCCCTCGACCGCCCGCACCTCGGGATCGCTCGCGACCGCTGGTGCAAGCTGTCCGTGGCCCACGTCGACGGCGATGACCGGCGACGCTCCGCGCGCGCGGAGCACCTGGGTGAAGCCGCCGGTCGACGCTCCCATGTCGAGCGCGGCCCGGCCGGCGACCTCGATCGAGAACGCGTCGAGCGCGTGAATGAGCTTGTGGGCGCCGCGGCTGACCCACTGATCGGCGGCGTCCACCTCGATGCGCGTCGTGTCGTCGACCCTCGCCGACGCCTTCGTGACGATCTCGCCCTCGACCCGCACCGCGCCATCCGCGATGAGGCCCGCCGCGTGCGTGCGCGAGCGCGCGAGGCCGCGCTCGGCGAGCGCCGCGTCGAGTCGCTGCGTCATCGGGGCGCGGTGCCGTCGCGAGGAGCGGACTCGAGCCGCGCGGCCAGCTCGTCGTGCAGGGCCGCGTACGCGCTCGCCCGCTCGGCGAGAGGCTGATCCTCGATCACCCTGAGCCGGCTGACGAGCTCTGCGCCGTGGTCCTGATCCGTCACCCGTTCAGACTAGCCGCGGCGGAAGCGGTCCTCGTAGAGGCGCTCGGGCACGCGGAAGCCGAAGATCTGGCGGCCGGTGTCCCAGATCGCCTTCGACGCCGCACGCAGCAGGTCGATGTCGCGCGTTCCCTCGCTCACGATGTGCACGTCGGGTCCGTCGATGCGCACGGCAGCGTCGCGGACCCAGACCGTGTCGCCCTTCACGCGGGCGACGGGATACGGCTCGAAGAGCTCGCGCAGGTCGCTGAGGATGTAGGTCGGGCGCGAGTGAGACGGCGCGGCGAGGATGTGCTTGGGCCGGTCGATCCCCGTCAGCACGATCGCCGACGCCATCCCGGCAGCCTGCGCGCCCATGATGTCGGTGTCGAGCCGGTCGCCCAGGAACAGCGGGTTCTGCGCCGAGAATCGTGCGACGGCCGCGTGGAAGATCGGGGCCTCGGGCTTGCCGGCGACCGTCGCGAGACGCCCGACGGCCGTGTGCACGGCCGACACGAGCGTGCCGTTTCCCGGCGCGACGCCTCGCGCCTGCGGGATCGTCCAGTCGGTGTTCGTCGCGATCCAGGGGATGCCACCCTCCTCCTCCGGAAGAGCGAGGGCGAACGCGGCCTCCGCGAGCTGGGTCCAGCCCACCTCGGGTGCGAAGCCCTGGACCACGGCCGCCGGCGCGTCCTCGGCACTGCGGGTGACGACATAGCCGGCCTTCTCGGCCTCGACGACGAGGCCCTCCCCGCCCACGACGAGGATGGTCGAGCCTGCCGGCACGCGCTCCGCGAGCAGGCGCATGGCGGCCTGAGGGCTCGTCACGACGTCGTCGGGCGCGGTGGGGATGCCAAGCTCGCTCAGGTGAGCGGCGACGGACGCGTCCGTCCGCGAGGCGTTGTTCGTGATGAACCCGAGCCGGCGGCCCTCGCTCGTCGCACGGTTCAGGCTCTCGACCGCGTGCGGCAGCGGCCCGGGGCCGGCGTAGACGACGCCGTCGAGGTCGGCGAGGAGGACGTCGACCCCCTCGATGGGTGCGGGGCCATCCGTCCGCTTAGAAAAGAGCGCCATCGGGGCGGTCATCCTCCGTCGTCGATTCCTCAGGTGCAGGCTGCTGCTCTCCGCGCGCCTCGGACTCGGCGTCCTCGGTGTCGACCGGTGTCGCGTCCGGCTCGGCGGCAGCGGCGTCGTCCGGCGTCGCGTCGGCGGCGCCCTCGATCCCGGCGGCGATCAGGATCTCGGACACCTCGTCCTCGATCGTGAAGTCCTGCTCGGGCTCGGGCTCGGGCTCGGGCTCGACTGCCGTCTCGCGCTCGGGCTCCTCTGCCGGCTCGGGAGCGGCGGCGGGCTCCTGCTCGCTTGCGGGCTCCTGCTCGGAGGCGACGTCGTCGGCCGCGTGCTCCTCCTCGGCCGGGAGCGCCTCGGTGTCGGTGTCGTCGACGAAGATGAAGTCGTCCTCGTCTGCGCCGCGGTGCGCGAGGAGCGCCTCCTCGGCGACCTCCGCCCGGCGGCGCCACGACGCCGCCTCATCGGTGCGGCCGAGGTCCTCAAGCACGTTCGCGCGCGCCGCGAAGAGACCCGGGCTCCACTCGAACGCCCGATCGGGATCGAGCTCCGGGATGTCGAGCTCGTGCAGGGCCAGCTCGGTCTGACCGAGATCCAGACGCGCACCCGACATCGCGATCGCGAGCTCGACGCGCGCCGCGACGTCAAGGGCCTCGCGGTCGGCGGCGCGGCCCTCCTCGAGCGCCTTCTCGGGGCGCCCGACGCCGCGTTCGCTGTCGACGATGAGCGCGACGTTGTCGTTGCGCCCCGTGATCCTCCGCTGCGTGCGCAGCTCGCGCAGGGCGAGCGCGAAGTCGCCGTTCGCGTACGCCGTGATCGCGAGCGTCTCCCGGGCGACGCCGATGCGGCCTGCGTGTCGCACCGCGGCGAGGGCGTGCTCGTGGGCGAGTTGCGGGTCCTCGTCGATCAGGCGCGACGCCATCGCGAGATGACGTGCGACGCGCTCCGCGTTCTCCTTGCTGAGGGTCTTCAGCTCGTTGCGGGCCGCCGGCGCGAGATCGCGCGCCGTGATGTCCTCGGGAAGGAACGGATCGGGCACGCGAGCGTGCTCGGGCGGACGCGACGCGCCGCCATCGTCGTGACGCGGACGCGCGGGTCGGCTGTCGCGGTCGTAGGGGCGGCGCGGTCCGGCCTGACCGTCGCGGCTCTGCGGACGGCGCTGCGGGCGGTCGTCCCGCTGGTAGGGGCGACGGTCGCCGGAGCTGCGGTCGTCACGGGAGTACGGACGACGCTCACCCGAGTTCCGATCATCACGCTGGTACGGACGACGCTCACCCGAGTTCCGGTCGTCGCGCTGGTAGGGGCGACGGTCACCGGAGTTGCGGTCGTCCCGCTGGTATGGACGACGCTCCCCCGAGTTCCGGTCATCACGGGAGTACGGACGACGCTCACCCGAGTTCCGGTCATCACGGGAGTACGGACGACGCTCACCCGAGTTCCGGTCATCACGCTGGTACGGACGACGCTCACCCGAGTTGCGGTCATCACGCTGGTAGGGGCGACGGTCACCGGAGTTGCGGTCGTCCCGCTGGTACGGACGACGCTCCCCCGAGTTCCGGTCATCACGGGAGTACGGACGACGCTCACCCGAGTTGCGGTCATCACGCTGATACGGACGACGGTCACCGTCTCGCTGCGGGCGCCCATCACGGGGACGCCGGTCGCGGGATGAGCTGTCGGAGTATCGGGGACGCGCCCCGTCACGCCCACGAGCCCTATCGTCGCCGCCGCGCGGTCGTGACCCGCCCTCGGGGCGGTCGTTGTCTCCGTCGTTCGGCATGTCTACTCCTCGGTGATGCCCGTGTAACGCACGAAAGGGTCATCCGTCGTCGGATGACCCTTTCGTCTACGTGAAGTCCGGCGGTGTCCTACTCTCCCACAAGGTCCCCCTTGCAGTACCATCGGCGCTGAGAGGCTTAGCTTCCGGGTTCGGAATGTGGCCGGGCGTTTCCCTCTCGCTATGACCGCCGAAACATCTGGTGATGTGTTCGACATCAAGCTT